>CAYWTG010000101.1:0-5644 GCA_964461155.1 uncultured Ruminococcus sp. | reverse complement strand
TGCACAAAAATCGGGGGGGGAATTGGGCAATGCGCTGAAAATAAAGTCGGGTGTTAAAAATAGATTGAATTTTCTGTGACGGTATGCTATACTTAGTGTAACGCGAAAGAATTTCGCAAATTCGCACGGATAATCAGGAAAGGAACATGATTATGAAGAAAAGAAGAATTTTGTCGGCTCTGCTTGCCTTTATTACGGCGGCTGGTACGGCAATAGGCGCGGCGGGAGCGGTCAGTGCCGCCGACGAGTCGCCCTACAAGGACGTAAAAAAGTCATGGTGGAGCTATCCTTACGTCATGTATGTGACCGAGCACGGCTATATGAACGGCATGGGCGGCGGAAAGTTCGAGCCGCAGGGCACGATGACGAGAGCTATGGTCGTAACCGTACTCTACCGCTTCCAAGGCGAGCCCGAGGTAACTTATCAGTCGTTTTTCTCAGATATAAATAAGAAAGACTGGTACGCAAACGCCGTCATCTGGGCGGCAAAGAGCGAGATCGTCAACGGCGTCGAGGAGGGCAAGTTCGCACCGAACGACACGATCACGCGCGAACAGCTCGCCGCGATCCTCATGAGATACGCTCCGAAAGAGTACATCAAAACGGATGATCGCAAGGATATCACGGGATATTCCGACTACAAAAAGGTTCACGACTACGCCCGCGACGCGATGTCTTGGGCAAATGCCACGGGACTTATCACAGGCGTGACAAAGTCGACGCTCGAGCCGAGAAGCTCCGCGACACGTGAGCAGGTCGCGACGATCCTGCAAAGATTTAAAGAGGACGCCGACTTCAACTATGAGCTTGTATATAACGATCCGGTCTACAGCACTGAAATTAAGAGAGACACCTCTCTCGTAAGTGACGCCGATATTTACGTCGCCGCTGACGGAAACGACAAAAACGACGGCACGATAAATAAGCCGATAGCGACTCTCGCACGCGCGAAAGAGATGGTTCGCGAGCTCAAGAAGACGGCGAAAGACGAGATCGTCGTCGCGTTCAAGGCCGGAGAATACGGCGCACTTACCGACATCACCTTTACCGCCGAGGACGCGGGAACTGCCGATGTGCCGATCAGATACTGCGCATACGGCGACGGAGAGGTCATCTTCGAGAACGGTGTTTCGATCAAAGCAAATGAGTTCGTCCCGATCGAAAAGAACGACGAATACCTCTTCAAAGAGAAAAACTTCAAGGATATTTACAAAGTCGATCTCAGCGGTAAGATCGACGAGATGACCGACAAGAATATCCTCTTCAGCAGAGAGCGTGGCTTCTGCGACGAGGCGCGTTATCCGAACAAAGGCGGATATGGGGCTACCCCCGACGTATATTTCAATAACATGACGACGACCGCCGACCCGCTTTGCAGCATCGAGCTTCAGCTCATGCTTCCTAAAGTCGTTGAGGGCTTCCGCACGATCGAGGGCATGAAGGTCACGGGATTCCTCAGACGCGGATATCTCATCGATACATTCGTTGTAAAATCCTACGACCCCGAGACGCACATCTTGGAGTTCGACATCGATAAAACGAGCTTCGACGGAACATACGACATGAACGAAGTTCCGCTCATGTATGAGGGACGCTGCGACGACACGATATTCTTCCACAACCTTTCCGACGAGCTCGATAACGATATGGAGTACTGGTTCGATCCGTCGACGAAAAATCTCTATGTCTACAAGCCGAGCGGTGATTACACGATCTCCGCGACGGGCGGACATATCACCCTCGAGGATGGCGCGGACTATATCACCTTTGAGGGACTCACATTTGACGGCTCGACAGAGAACGTCATCGTTTCAAAGGCTTCAAACATCACGCTCGACGCCTGCATATTCGGCAACTGCGCATCTCAGATAATCGCTCAGTTCGACGACGCCGTGAACATCACCGTCGAGAACTGCGAGTTCTACAACTACATCGCAAGTGCCGTCATCATCAAGGAAGAGCTCAACATGGATCTTCTCGAGTCGGGTCACACCGTGGTCACGAACAACCACTTCCACGACTTCGGTCTCCAGAGATTCTTCCTCACGGGAATGGCACTCAGACTCATCAACACGGTCGAGGCACAGGTCGATCACAATATCTACGCGAGAGGCGCGCACGGTGCCGTCGAGTTTGTCGACTGCATCGACACGATGATCGAAAACAATGTCTTCGATCAGATGATGCTGACAACGAGCGACTTCGGCGCGGTCTACATGAACGGACTCTTCGCGTTTCGCTCGAACGTCATCCGCTATAATCTCTTTACAAATATAAAGGGTAACCCCGGTTACGGTATCTACATCGACGACGTTTCGTCCGGTCAGGAGATCTACGGAAACATCTTCTTTAACGCAGGTGCTCACGCGGTCACACTCCACGCCTGCAACGACAACGAGGTCCACGACAATATCATCATAAATCAGGTGAATAACCTCGGTGAAGCCAAAGGAGACTTCCTCATGTACACGAACGGAATCTTCGACGGCGTCGACGAAAACGGAAATGTCCTGAGCTCGGATTACTGGTATAACAGAGTGGTGTTCGGACTTAGCTTTAAGCCCGAGGAAGGCGAAGAGGGCTACGAGCTGTGGAAAGAGCGTTGGCCGATCCTTTACAGATATAACTTAGACATCTCGAAAGAGGGCGAGCCCGACTGCGCTTATACGATGGTCAACTATATAAAGAACAACGCGATCATAGGATCCGAGTTCACAGAGCCCGAGAAAAATCCCGAAAGCGGTTCGTCGGCAGAGCGTTACGGCGTGTTCGAGGGCAACAAGAACTACTCGATCGACGAGAATCCTTTCTTCAATGACCCGACGCACGGAGACTACAGCTTCAAGGACGGCGTAAGCTTCGGAAATATCGACTTTACCAAAATGGGTTTAAAACACTGAGTCCTGCTCGGCGGGGGCACAAAGCGTGCTCCCGCCTTTTTTCTTGACTTTTGCGCACTTTTAGTTTATAATATTCCTTAAAGAATCAAAGTATCAAACGGAGTGTCTCATGAACGATGTCCGCGCGGCGATAGCCAAAAACATAACCGAGCTTCGACTGCTCAATAATATGACACAAACCGAGCTCGGCGAACGACTCAATTATTCAGACAAAACAATATCGAAGTGGGAGCGCGGCGAATCTGCGCCCGACATTTCCGTGATTGCGGAAATAGCGGATATCTTCGGCGTTTCGATAGATTATCTCGCGGGGCGTGAACAGACGGACGAGCCGGAAGAAAAATCCGAGCTTCGCGAAGTCCGCTACAACCGCCGCGTCATCTCGTATATCTCGGAAAGCCTCGTCTGGCTGATCGCGGTCACGGCGTATATCATAACATCGCTCGTCGCACGTCACGCAACATTTCAGTGGCTGTTCTTCGTGTACGCGCTTCCGATCGTTTTGATCGTCAAGCTTGTCTTTAACTCGATCTGGTTCAACGTGCGCCACAACTACTACATAATATCCGCGCTGATCTGGTCGATACTCGCGACGATACACATCACTTTCCGCCACTTCGGCGTGAACGTGTCGCTCGTGTACCTGCTCGGCGTCGGCGGCCAGATCGTCGTCATCCTCTGGTCGTTCATCAAGAAGCCCCGTCGAAAGTAGATCCGAAAATCAAAGCCTCACCGCTCGGTGGGGCTTTTTTGCACCTGTACGCCCTTTGAAAACGCACTTTTTTGCACCTTTTGACCCGTCGAGTAGCTCTCCGAACAGTAGAATCGTCCGTAGAGCCGCTCTATGAGGCGAAAATCGACTTGTAGAGCGGCTTCTCCGGCTCGGGTGTTCCCTTTTTAGCGAGAATAAGGTATACTTTCCGTAAACGAGAGGAGGGACACATATGAACATCCTGTACTGCGGCGACCGCGGCGTGTGCGACGGAATTTTTCTTTCCGCACTCTCGCTTTCAAAGCACGCCTCGGAAAGGCTCGACTTTTACATACTGACGGCAAGCGTCGAATTCGGAGACAAGAAGCACGTCGCGATCGATTGTGCATTCGCAGAAAAGCTCCGCTCTGCCCTGTCGGGATTTGACGGCTACTCTGTCTCGCTCATCGATCTTTCCGAACGCTTCGCAGAGTATTCACCGACGGCGAACATGGGCACTCGCTTTACTCCGCTTTGTATGCTCCGCCTCTATGCGGACACTGTGCCGACTCTCCCGGACAGACTCCTGTATCTCGACGCAGACGTGCTCTGCTGCGCGGATTTTTCCGAGATGTATCACACTCCGATGGAAAGCTTCGATATCGCCGGAGTCCCCGACCGATACGGAAAATACTTCTTCGGGAACATTTTAAGGCACGACTATTTCAACTCCGGGGTGCTCATTTTGAATATGGCGCGCATACGCGAAAACGGGCTTTTTGAAAAATGCCGCGCTATGTGCCGCGATAAGAAGATGTTCATGCCGGATCAAAGTGCGCTCAACAAGCTTGCACAAAAAAAGCGTCTGTCGAAGCACTGCAACGAGCAGGGGCGCATTCGTCGACGCACGATCTTCAAGCACTTCACGACGTATTTTAAATTCTTCCCCTACATTCATCACGTCACCGTAAAGCCGTGGCAGGTCGATGCCATGCACGACACGCTCGGGATATTCGAGTTTGACGATATACTCGAGTTATACGAAAGGATTTACCATGAATAACGAGATCACGATCTTCTTTACCGCAGACGAAGCATATGCTCCGTTCCTCGCCACAGCCATAGCCTCTGCCGTCGAAAACTCATCATCCGCGCGCCGATATCGCGCTGTGATCTTGCATCAGGGGATATCCGACGACACGCTTTCTCGCATAACCGCTCTCGCGAGAGAAAACTTTAAGATTGAGCCGATCGAGATGACACACAGCTTCGACGGGCTCGACGACAGAATGAGCAACCGCCTCAGATGTGACTACTTCACCCTGACGATATACTTCAGACTCTTCATCCCCGAGATGTTCCCCGAGCTTGATCGCGCAATATACATCGACTCCGACGTAGTTCTCACGGACGACATCGCAAAGCTTTACGACACGGATATCGGAGACTGCCTCATCGGTGCTTGCCCGGATCTCTCGATCGCCGATGTGCCGCCGCTTGTCGAGTACACCGAAAATGCTATCGGAATGGCACACGGCGAATATATAAATTCCGGCGTGCTTCTCATGGATCTCAAAGCCCTGCGCGACTGCCGCCTCGGCGCGAGATTTCTCGAGATTCTGAACACGTATCACCTCGACACCGTCGCCCCCGACCAGGACTACCTCAACGCGATGTGCCGCGGACGAATATTCTACCTCGACGGTGTTTGGGACGCGATGCCGAACGACAGCAAAGAGCCGCTTGAAAGCCCGAGCTTGATCCACTACAATCTTTTCTCGAAGCCTTGGTGTCGCGACGGCGTTCAGTATGCGGATGTGTTCTGGAGCTACGCCGACAAGAGCGGCTTCGGCGAAGAGATACGCGCGTATCGCGCGGGCTATACCGCAGACAAAATTCGTGCCGACGACGAGTGCCTTGAGCTTCTCATAAAACGCGCCGTCGAGATCACGCACAGTGAGACAACATTTAAAACGCTTTACGAAAAAGGAGTGAAAATAAGATTATGATACCGGGAGGAGACCGTCTTGCGGTCATCGAAAATATAAAAGCT
>CAYWTG010000100.1:3267-5671 GCA_964461155.1 uncultured Ruminococcus sp. | reverse complement strand
GTGTTCCACGAGTTCCAGCCCATTGGCGGTTTGTTGATAATCATATCGGATTCCTTTCAGACAAAGCTAAAATTGCAAATGCAAAAAGTGCATTTATTGTCAAGTATATTCTAACATACCTAAGAGATAAAGTCAAGAGTATTTGAGCATACTCTCGCCCGCAGATTGACAAAACGTGCGTCTTGCGGTATAATTTACACATAATATAGTTATGTAAAGGCGAACTTTGCGGCGAGGGGGGGATTATTTTGAAAAGCTCAAGACGTGCGCTCGGCGTGAGCTTTTGTGCGGCGTTTTGCGCACTCACCGCAGTGTGCGCGTGGATATCGATCCCGACGACTCCTCCGTTTACGATGCAAAGCTTTGCGGTGCTCCTTACGGCGGCACTTCTTCCTATGAAGCACGCTCTGAGCGCGTATTTCGCGTATATTTTCCTCGGTGCCGTCGGACTTCCCGTTTTCTCGTCGTTTACGGGAGGCGTCGGCACATTTGTCGGACCGACCGGAGGATATCTTTTCGGATTTTTCTTAACGATCATCGTCACGAGACTCGTCATTTCGCGCTTCGGGCGCGGAAAGGCTTCGATGACGGCGGCATTTTTACTCGGTACTGCCGCGCTTTACATCTTTGCGGCGGTGTACTATTCTGCGGTTTATCTCGGAAAACTCGAGCTTTCGTCCGTGATCGGCGCGTTCACGTTGTGCGTGCTTCCGTTCGTGCCGTTTGATATGATAAAGCTTGTTTTGGCTGTCGTTTTGGCACGCAGGCTTGAAAGGGTGGTTTTGATTGAATCAGAGAAGATTTAATGCGGATGACGTAAAAAGGCATATCGGCAAGGAGGTGCCCGTTTTCGTGTATGACAGCGTCACTTCGACAAACGATATCGCGAAAAGTGCCGCCGTTGACGGTGCATCCGAGGGGAGCGTTTACATCGCGCATTCGCAAACTGCGGGTCGCGGGCGCGTCGGGCACAGCTTTTACTCTCCGAGCGACACGGGGCTTTATATGAGCATTGTGCTCAGACCGACTCTTCCCACGGATCGCGCACTTTGTATCACCGTCAGCGCGGCAGTTGCCGTTGCCGAAGCGATCGAGCGCGTGACGGGCAGAGAAGTCGGTATCAAGTGGGTAAATGACCTTTTTTCGGGCGGCCTTAAAATCTGCGGCATACTTGCCGAGGCATCGCTTGACACTGAGAAAAACGAGTTTTCTCACGTGATACTCGGCATCGGAGTCAACGTCCTGCCTCCGTGCGACGGATTCGGAGAGCTTTGCGGTATCGCCGGCGCGCTTTTAACGGATGACTGCCGTGAAACAAGCGACATTCGCGCGTCTCTTGCGACGGAGATCTATAACGGATTTTTCGAGCTGTACGACAAAATGGACTCCGACGAAGTTTTCGAGCTTTATGCGTCGCGGCTGTTTGTGATCGGAAAATATGTAAAAACCGTCAGGGGCGGCGTGTCGCGCCGAGCTCGTGTTATCTCTCTCGAGCGTGACTTCTCGCTCAAGGTCGAATACGAAAACGGAGAGACGGCATTTCTTCAAAGTGGGGAAATAAGCATCATTTCCGAGTAAATTAACATATTGGTATTGAATTATCCCGAAAAATATATTATAATAAAAGAAAAACGAAAGGTGTATAATAAGATGTTTAATTTTCTTGAGGGCGAAAGCACAGGCGGAAGCAGTATCATGACCATTATCATGCTCGTGCTCATGATCGCGCTGTTCTATTTCTTCCTTTACAGACCGCAGAAGAAGCAGGAGAAAGAGACAAAGGCAATGCGCGATGCCATCACGGTAGGTGACGAGGTCACGACTATCGGCGGCATTATCGGCAAGGTCGTATCCATCAAGGATGAGACTGTTCTCATCGAGACAGGCCGCGACAAGGTTCGCATCCGTTTCCTCCGCAGTGCTATCAGAAATGTTGACGTCCACGCAGAGGACGCTCAGTAATCGAGAATAACCGTAAGCTCTTCCGAATAATATGTCATGTACATATTTCGGAAGAGCTTTTTCTTCGCTCAAAATCAAACAGTGAAACGGAGAGGGAAAAATGAAAGACAGAGAACCGCTGCTCGGATTTATGATAAGGCTTCTGATATCGCTCGGCTTGTCGGTCGCGCTCGCGGCAGTACTTCTGACCGCAGCGGCCGCCGCTACGCTTTCCGTGAAAGATCCGCTCATGCTCACAAAGCCGCTCGCCTTAGCGACTCTTGCGATCTCATCCCTGTTTTGCGGAGTCATGTCCGCGTGCCTTAATAAAAAGTACGACTGTCCGAGAGTGCTTTCCGGTGCGGCGGGCGGAGCTCTTTTCTCGCTTGTGATCATAGTTTTGAGATTTCTGCCGATCTCGAAAAGCGTCGACTGCTCGGTCGGAGTGAGAGCCTTGCTCCTT
>CAYWTG010000100.1:0-3257 GCA_964461155.1 uncultured Ruminococcus sp. | reverse complement strand
GTCGTGGCTCTTGCGGCCGTCGGAGCATTGTTCTGCCGTGAAAAGCGTCACGCGCATTATAAAAAATCCCGCCGATATCGCCGTTGAGTGCGCCGACGAAAATCGGAAATATTACTTTTTTGTTAACGATTTACATTTCCGCTTGAAAAAGCGGGCGGGAAGTGCTAAAATAAAGATACATTAAAAAGAATGAGAGGTGAGACTTTTATGGACGGTAGCAGTTGTCGTTTCAAACAGATAAATAAGGTATTCTTTTGTTTCGATGTGATGCGTTGCCGTGCCATGGCTTTATAGTCTCGCCGGAATTGTCGGAATATATCGAATGCCATTGTTTGTTTAAAGCGCAGCTCTACACATCGAAAGTGTTGTGTCGGGAGACGTATCTTAAACGCCAATGGTATTTTTATGCCCATTTTTAAGATGCTCTCCCGCACCGAAAAAACGAAAGTGTCGGGAGGTACAAACAATGAAAAAGAATAAGAATGCACTCACGCGTATGTATCAGTCGGGCGAAGAAAACGTCATCGCCGACAGAATGTCGCAGAATTACATCAAGGTCATCCTGCCGTCGAGCATAAAGGAGGCCATGTCCGCGCTCGTACGACAGGCGGCGAGTCACGACAATATTTCCACGATATATCTTGTGAATCAAAACGATGTGTTCGTGGGCGCGGTCGATCTCAAAGAGCTGATCATCGCGAGAGAGGGCACGCCGCTTTCGGAAATCACGATGACGGCGTATCCGTATCTTTACGCAGAGACGCCCGTTGAGGACTGCCTTTGGATCTTTACCGAGTGCTCGGAGGAGACGCTCCCCGTGCTTGATTCAAACAATCGACTTGTGGGTGCCGTTACGACGCAGGATATCGTCGGAATGCTCGACGATGAGCTCGGCGACGACTATGCAAAGCTCGGAGGACTGTCATCTCAGGAGGATATGACGGAGCCTGTCGGCAAGAGCGTCGCAAAGCGTATGCCGTGGCTGTGTATTTTGCTCTTGCTCGGACTCGGAGTTTCGGCGACTGTCGGCCTTTTCGAGTCGATAGTTGCGCAACTGCCGATCATAATGTGTTTTCAGTCGCTCATACTCGATATGGCGGGAAATGTCGGTACGCAGTCACTCGCCGTCGCGATACGTGTTCTCAACGACCCGCGAATGGAGATGAGTCACAAGGCGCGACTTGTGTGGAAAGAGAGCAGAGTGGGACTCGCCAACGGACTGCTTCTCGGGATGCTTTCTTTCGTCGCCATCGGCGGATATCTTTGTCTGCGCGGCAACAACGCGGCGTTTTCGTTCTCGGTATCGGCCTGCCTCGGACTTGCGATGCTTCTTGCGATGACGGTGTCGTCGCTCTCCGGAACGCTGATCCCGATATTTTTTAAAAGCGTCGGCGTAGACCCAGCAGTAGCCTCGGGACCGCTGATCACGACGATAAACGACCTTGTCGCGGTCGTCGCATACTACGGCCTTGCGTATGTTATTCTAATTTGCGCCATGAATCTCGTATAAAGATGAAAAAAGCTAACAGAATCGTCGTTTGACAAAACCGTTAGCTTTTATTATGTATTAATTATTACTTATCGAGGAACTGTGCGAGGTAGTCAGCGGAGATCTTTGCGCTTTCAAAGGCCTCACCGTTCATCCAGTTGCAGTCCTGCTCGACAACGATAGACTTAACGCCCGTAGCCTCTGCGATCTTGAGGATCTCGCTCCACCAGAGGTTTCCGTTACCGATCTCGCAGATCTCGGGATCCCAGTTGGTAACTCTCATATCCTTGAGGTGAAGAATGTCGATTCTGCCTGCGAGCTTCTCGAGCCAGTGACGAACGTCTCCGCCGCCGTGCTGAACCCAATATGTATCGAGAACGAAGGAAACGGTCTCGGGATCGGTGTTCTTGTAGAGGATATCCATCATCGTGTCGCTTCCGCCGAACTTCTTGAACTCGCCGGAGTGGTTGTGATATGTGAACTTCATGCCGTAGGGCTTGATGCGCTCACCGATGGTGTTTGCATAGTTGCAGAACTCGAGAGTCTTCTCGGCACTTGCATAGTACTCGCCGGGCATACCGCCGATTCCCATATTTGTGGTGTGGAGTGCCTGATGATTCTTGATAGCCTGCTCGGTGTTGTTGAGCATATACTCGAAATCCTCGTGAGTACCGACGATCTCGAAGTCCTCCTCAGCGGCGATCTTGCCGAACTCCTCGAAAGGAATAGCGCATCCCGCAGTCTGTCCCTGGTCGTAGCCGAGAGACTTGAGAGTCTTGAATGTAGCTCTGATATCCTCAGCGGTATTCATGTGGTCGCGTACTGTGTAGAGCTGTATACCGAGTTTCTTAAACATAGTAATTTCTCCCTTTGAAAAATGTGATTTTATAATAACGGCAAAAGGCCGCTTTTATCAGTCGCAGATAGCTGCGAGACGGCAGAGCTCGTCGGTATCGCCGTCGTCGCAGGCTGTCCATGCGCAGACGCGGTTCTTTTCGGGCACGACGATGAGCATCTGACCGCGCATACCGCCTTTACCGTAGGTACCGTTGCCGCGGGGTGTGAGCTCATAGGGCCTTGTTGTCGCAAGATTTACCCAGTCCTCGGAGAGGTAGCGGCGTCCTTTGTATACACCGCCGCCGAGGTAAATCTGGCCGAGCTTTGCCATGTCTTCCGCATAGATATAAAGTCCGGTCGCGCCCATCGGATATCCCATGGGGCAACGGCTCCATGCCGCCTCGCGGAAGCCGCAAGGTCTGAACAGCTCACGCCACATGAAGTCGTCGAGCTTTTCGCCGCACTTTGCGGTGAAGACTCTCGAGAGCATATAGAACGCAGCGTCACTGTATGCGCCCGATGTGCCGGGATCGTAATAAAGCTCGGTCTTGAAGCAGAGCTCGAGAAAATCGTCGGTGTCGAAAGTGTTTATGTCGATGCAGTCGATATCAAGCTGACCGGGGTGGAATCCCGCGCGGTGTGTGAGCAGATGGTCGACCGTGACGTCGTGCCAGCGGGGATCCATGCCCTCAGGCAGGCTGTCGGCGAAAATGTCGGTGACTTTCTCATCAACGGTGAGAAGACCCCTGTCGCAGAGCATACCGATACCGGTGACTACGAACGCCTTTGCGACGGAATATATATCCTGGCAGGGGTTGCCGCGGTTGAACTCCGCGTGACGCTCCACGCCGCAGTCGATCTCGGCAACGCGGAACATATTGAAGTTATGCTCGCGCGAATACTCAAGTGCTTTTTCGATAAATGTACTCAT
>CAYWTG010000099.1:0-5700 GCA_964461155.1 uncultured Ruminococcus sp. | reverse complement strand
GCTCCTGCTCGACCGAGGTGATGCAACGCGGATTCTTACACTTTATTACGTTTTTCAGTATCTCCGGCGGAGCTATCGTCCGCTTTTCGACGATCACGCCGTCGCGGATCGTGTTTACGGTTATACCCGGGTCGACATATCCGATAACGTTAAAGCTGACAGGAATGTCGGCGTCGATCTTGATGATGTCCTTTTTGCCCATCTTCGAGCTCGCCACGTTGCGTATGAGCGCGACGGAGCACTCGAGAGTGTCAAGTCCGAGCAGAGAATAAAGCTCCATTCCGCGGCCGCTCGCTATGTGGTCTATAACGATGCCGTTTGTGATAGAGTCGATGTTCATATCGTTCCCGCCTCCTTTAAGAGCTTCAGTATGAGTGCCATACGGACGTATTTTCCGTTGAGCACCTGCTTGAAGTAGCACGCGCGCTCGTCGCGGTCGACCTCGACTGCGATCTCGTTTACGCGCGGGAGCGGGTGCATGATGCACAAGTCCTTCTTCGCCGAGGTGAGCTTCGCCGCGTCGAGAATATAGCTGTCCTTCAAGCGGAGGTAGTCCTCCTCGTTGAAGAAGCGTTCTCTCTGCACGCGGGTCATATAGAGGATGTCAAGCGACGGCATGGCATCCTCGAGGCTCGGGTTTTCGGTGTAGGGGATGCCGTTCTTTTCAAGCACGTCACGCTTTATATAACTCGGCAGCGAGAGCTCATCGGGTGAGATGAGCACAAAGCTGATGTTTTTATAGCGCGACATCGCGGAAATGAGCGAATGTACCGTGCGGCCGAACTTGAGGTCGCCGCAAAGGCCGATCGTGATGTTCTCGAGCGAGCCTTTCTCGCGCTTTATCGTAAGAAGGTCGGCAAGCGTCTGCGTCGGGTGGTTGTGTCCTCCGTCGCCCGCATTGATGACGGGGACGGTCGCGTTCATCGATGCGACAAGCGGCGCACCCTCCTTCGGGTGGCGCATCGCGATGATGTCCGCATAACAGCTGACCGTGCGTGCCGTGTCGGCGACGCTCTCGCCCTTGGACGCGGACGAGCTCTGCGCCGCGGAAAATCCGAGCACGCCTCCGCCGAGCTCCATCATCGCCGCCTCAAAGCTGAGTCGCGTGCGTGTAGAGGGCTCGAAAAACAGCGTCGCAAGCTTCTTTCCGCGACAGCATTCGGAATATTTTTCAGGAGAGTCGATGATATCCTGCGCCGTGTCAAGCAGCTCGTCGATCTCCGCAGTCGACAGGTCAAGTATATCTATGAGACTTCTCATTTTGTCGCTCCGTTAACTTCGAGGTACGCCTTGATGCGTGCGACGTTCTCGGCGTTCTTTTCGTCCTCTTCAAGATACTCGATAATGTCGTAAACGTCGACAACGGAGTATACGGGGAAGCCGAACTCGTCGGAGATCTCGCCCATTGCGGAACGCTCCGTCTTTCCCTTTTCCTTTCTGTCGACCATTACGAATGTAGCGGCGACGGAAACGCCCTTGAGGGAAGAAAGTGTGGCCATGCTCTCGCGGATAGCGGTGCCCGCGGTAATAACGTCCTCAGTGATGACGATCTCTTCGCCCTCGACCGGCTTATAGCCGACGAAAACGCCGCCCTCTCCGTGATCCTTTTCCTCTTTTCTGTTGAAGAAGAACGGTACGTCAAGGTCCTCCTTCGCAAGGCCGATCGATGTTGCGACGGCGATGGAGATTCCCTTGTACGCCGGTCCGTAGAGAACTGCGCGACGGCGGCCGAACTGCTCGAGATATGCGCGTGCGTAGAACTCGCCGAGGCGGGAGATCTGCTCACCCGTCTTGATGTCGCCCGCGTTGATGAAGTAGGGGATGCGGCGGCCGCTCTTTGCGACAAAGTCGCCGAACTTCAAAACGCCCGCTCCCTCAAGAAATTTTATAAATTCTCTCTTGTAGCTTTCCATTTTTATATCTTCCTTTCGCAAAATCAGTCAAATATCAGCCGACGAACTCGGCAACACAGCGTTCGTAAGCCGCAACGGGGTCTGCGGCAGCGGTGATGGGTCGGCCGACGACGATGTAGTCCGAGCCGATGCGGCGCGCCTCTGCGGGAGTCATGACGCGCTTCTGGTCGCCGATGTCTCCGTCCGCAAAGCGAACGCCCGGAGTTACCGTTACGAAGTCATTTCCGCAAGTCTCGTGAACCTTTCCGGCCTCAAGGGGCGAGCAGACGACGCCGTCGAGTCCCGCCGCGCGTGCGTTCGACGCGTAGTGCATTACAACGCGGTCGATCGGCTCTTTGATGAGAAGATCGCGCTCCATGGACTCCTGATCGGTGGAGGTAAGCTGAGTTACCGCGATGAGCATCGGGCGTGTGCCGTCGGGACGGGTGAGTCCCTCGAGTGCAGCCTCCATCATGCGGCAGGTGCCCGCAGCGTGGAGGTTCGTCATGTCAACATCGAGTCCCGAGAGGACCGCCATCGACTTTTTGACCGTGTTCGGGATATCGTGAAGCTTGAGGTCGAGGAATATCTTGTGGCCGCGTCTCTTTATCTCGCGGACGATCTCGGGACCCTCAGCGTAGAAGAGCTCCATGCCGATCTTGACGAAAGGCTTCTTGCCCTCGAATTTATCCAAAAATGCGAATACAGCCTCCGCACTTGCGAAGTCACAAGCTATGATTACGTCCTTTCCCATTATGCCACTCCTATTATATCACTTAAATTTTCGATGCCGTACTTGTCCATGACGGCGGGGAGAGAGTCGATTATGTCGCGGCAGGCGAACGGGTCGACAAGGTTTGCCGCGCCCACCTCAACGGCGCACGCGCCCGCCATCATCATCTCGATGACGTCCTCGGCAGACGAAACTCCGCCCATTCCGATAACGGGAATGCCGACCGCGTGTGCGACCTGATATACCATGCGCACGGCGACGGGGAAAATCGCGCTTCCCGAAAATCCGCCCATCTTGTTGGCGATAACGGGTGCGCGGCGGCGCAGGTCTATTCTCATTCCGAGAAGCGTGTTGATAAGGCTGATTCCGTCCGCTCCCGCCTCCTCGCAGGCTTTGGCGATGGACACAATGTCCGTCACGTTCGGCGAAAGCTTGATGAGCACGGGCTTCTTCGTTACCGCCTTGACTGCGCGAGTCACCTCAGCGGCGGCCTCGGGGGATGTTCCGAAGCTCATTCCGCCGCCGTGGACGTTCGGACAGCTGACGTTGACTTCAAGCCAGCCGACGATGTCGCACGCGTCGAGACGCTCGCAGGTGTATGCGTAATCGTCAACGGAAAAGCCGCTGACATTTGCCATTACTTTCTTGTGAAATATCTTTTCAAGACGAGGGAGCTCCTCGGCGATGACATGGTCGACACCGGGATTTTGAAGTCCCACCGCGTTTATCATGCCCGCCGTGCACTCCGCGATACGCGGTGTCGGATTTCCGAATCTCGCCTCGCGAGTTGTTCCCTTGAACGAGAAGGTGCCGAGGACGTTGATGTCGTAAAGCTCGGCAAACTCCGCGCCGAAGCCGAAAGTTCCGCTTGCGGGGATCACGGGATTGTCAAGCGTGATGCCGCAAAGTTCCGTTGTCAGTCTTCCCACAGCAGTTCCTCCTTTTTCATAACGGGACCGTCTTTGCAAATTCTCTTATATCCCGTGAGCGTCTTGCAAGAGCAGCCCATGCACGCGCCGAAGCCGCAGCCCATGCGCTCCTCGAAGCTGAGCTGGCCGCTCGTCTTTGAGGCGCGGTGAAGTGCGCGGAGCATCGGCTCGGGGCCGCAGGCGTAGAAATATGTGTAATCTATATCACTCATAGCGTCGGTGACAAAGCCGCGAGTGCCGCGCGAGCCGTCGACGGTCGTCACTCTCACGTCAACGCCGAGCGCACGAAGCTCGTCCTCGAGGAAGACCTCCTCTGCCTTATTGAAGCCGAGCACGGCGACGGGGTGCTTACCCTCGGCGATAAGACGACGCGCGAGCATATAAAGCGGGGGCGTGCCGACACCTCCGCCGACGAGCAGAGGACGCTCGCCGGAGAGTGTGGTGTCATATCCGTTGCCGAGGCCAACAAGAAGGTCGAGTTTTCCCTCGGTCATATCGCGAAGCTGTTCCGTACCGCGTCCGACCACCTTGTAAATGATGGTCAGCACGCCGTCCTCGGCGTCGCAGACGGAGATCGGGCGACGGAGAAAGAGGCCGTCGAGTTTTATATTCACGAAGCTTCCGGGACGGGTGATCTCGGAGATGTCGCCCGCAAGGCGCATCTTCATGACATCCGCCGTCAGCGGAACATTGTCTATGATTTCAAAAAGTCCTTGATACATTTCGCCTCCGTCAGGAATCGATCGTGGAGATCGTGAGTGTCGTGTCCTCAAGCACGTCGAGGAGCACGCGAACGGTGTCGAGAGATGTGAAGATCGTCACGTTGTTCTCTGTAGCGAGACGGCGGATCTCGTAGCCGTCGGAGATCTGTCCGGTGGAGTTGATGTCACGCGTGTTGATGACATAAGCGATGTGTCCCTGACGCATAGCCTCGGGGATCTCCTCGCTGCCCTCGCCGATCTTGCCGAGCACGTGTGTGCGGATGCCGTTCGCCTTGAGGAATGCCGCGGTTCCCGCCGTCGCCTGGATGTTGAAGCCGAGGTTGTAGAAGCGGCGGATGAGCGGGAGAGCTTCGTCCTTGTCGCGATCCGCGATGGTCGCGAACACGGTTCCGTAGTTCTGGAGATGAGTTCCCGCCGCCTGGAGAGCCTTGTAAAGCGCGCGGTTCATCTTGTCGTCGTAGCCGATGGCCTCACCGGTCGACTTCATCTCGGGCGAGAGGTACGCGTCAAGTCCGCGGATCTTGTTAAATGAGAACACAGGAACCTTAACGTAGTGACGCTTTCTCTCGGTCGGGTAGATATCGAATATTCCCTGCTCCTTGAGGCTCTTGCCCATGATGACCTCGGTCGCGATGTCGGCAAGGCTGTAGCCCGTCGCCTTCGAGAGGAACGGAACCGTTCTCGACGAGCGGGGGTTAACTTCGATGATATATACGTTCTCGTCGCGGTCGACGATGAACTGGATGTTGTAAAGTCCGACGATGCCGATTCCGAGACCGAGCTTCTTCGCGTATGTGAGCACCGTGCCCTTTACGCGGTCGGAGATGCTGAAAGGCGGGTATACGCTGATCGAGTCACCGCTGTGGACACCGGTACGCTCGACCAGCTCCATGATGCCGGGAACGAACACGTCGCGTCCGTCGCAGATGGCGTCGACCTCGATCTCCTTACCTTCGATGTACTTGTCAACGAGAACGGGCTTGTCCTCGTCGATCTCGACGGCTGTCTTGAGGTAGTGACGGAGCTGCTCCTCGTTTGCGACGATCTGCATCGCGCGGCCGCCGAGCACGAAGCTGGGGCGAACGAGTACGGGATATCCGATCTTCTCCGCCGCCGCGATTCCGTCCTCGATGCGCGTTACCGCACGGCCTGTCGGCTGAGGAATATGGAGCTCGGAGAGGAGCTTCTCGAAGCTGTCGCGGTTCTCCGCGCGGTCGATAGCCTCGCAGTCCGTTCCGACGATGCGCACGCCGCGCTCGTTGAGCGGAGCGGCGAGGTTGATGGCGGTCTGGCCGCCGAGGGAAGCGATAACTCCGCCGGGCTTTTCAAACTCGATGATGTTCATGACATCCTCGGGAGTCAGCGGCTCGAAGTAGAGCTTGTCCGCCGTGGTGTAGTCGGTGGAAACGGTCTCGGGGTTGTTG
>CAYWTG010000098.1:0-5741 GCA_964461155.1 uncultured Ruminococcus sp. | reverse complement strand
GTGACATGAAGGCACACCTCGACGGAATGAACGCCATCGCGGTAAGCTTCGACGATCCGATCGCCCCCGCTAAGATTCTCAAGAAGTACGCCGATAAGATCGAGACTTTCGAGATCCGCGCAGGCTTCCTTGACGGTGCTGTAGTTGATGCGGCTACCGTTGACGCGCTTGCCGACATCCCGTCCAAGGAAACTCTCATCGGTAAGTTCCTCGGAAGCATCCAGTCTCCCCTCTACGGTCTTGCTTGCGGCCTTCAGGCTATCATCGACAAGAACGGCGCGGCAGAGGACGCTCCCGCAGAAGCAGCAGCTGAGTAATCTCGCTGCACCACTCGCCGCTTGACGGCACAAATTTCTATATAAATTTCATTTAAATTATTCGGAGGAAACTAAAATGGCATCTGAAAAGACAACCCAGATCCTTGACCTTATCAAGGGTCTCACAATTCTTGAGCTTTCCGACCTCGTAAAGGCAGTTGAGGAGGAGTTCGGCGTATCCGCAGCTCCCGTAGCAGTAGCAGGCGCAGCAGTAGCAGGCGCAGCTCCCGCAGCTGAGGAGAAGACTGAGTTTGACGTAGTTCTCGCAAGCTTCGGTGCAAAGAAGCTCGACGTTATCAAGGTCGTTCGCGAGATCACCGGTCTCGGCCTTAAGGAGGCTAAGGAGATGGTTGAGGGCGCGCCCAAGAC
The DNA here is from genome assembly GCA_964461155.1 of uncultured Ruminococcus sp. Classification (GTDB taxonomy): domain Bacteria; phylum Bacillota; class Clostridia; order Oscillospirales; family CAG-272; genus RUG11130. The sequence goes on along the minus strand of CAYWTG010000098.1, from coordinate 5,055 downwards.
TCTCAAGGAAGGCGCATCCAAGGACGACGCTGAGGCTATCAAGACAAAGCTTGAGGCTGCAGGCGCAACTGTTGAGATCAAGTAAGTTAAACTTACAAAACAAAGAGGGACTTCGCGATGCGGGGTCTCTCTTTTTTCGCGCACGGTCTTTGCAAAGCCCTAACTTTCCTCACGCGCAGACTTCGTAAGCTCGAAATACGCTCGTGCTCGGACTTCGGACGCTTCAAATTCGCGCCGTGCTCCATTTTTTGTCGTGTCATTTCGACGAAATTTCCGTTTTTCCCGCCTCTCGCGCCCCAATTCATATATCCCCACTTGAAACTCGGCTTAAAATATGATAGAATACTAAAAGACCCACGAATTAAACTTCCTACAATATACTAAGGAGACAACGTATGGACGCAATTTTAAAGGCTCTCGAGCTTATCGGCGGTCTTGCTCTCTTCCTTTACGGAATGAACGCAATGGGTGCCGCTCTCGAAAAAAGCGCGGGAAACAGGCTGAAAGTGTTCCTCGGCCACGCAACCTCAAATCCGTTTAAGGGATTTTTGCTCGGACTCGGCGTGACCCTCATCATCCAGTCCTCGTCGGCCACCAGCGTTATGGTCGTCGGCTTCGTAAACTCCGGTCTTATGACCCTCTCGAACTGTATCCCCGTCATCCTCGGCGCGAACCTCGGCACGAGCGTCACCGCGTGGATTCTCTCGCTTCAGGCGATCGAGGGCGGAAGCTTCTTCCTACTTAATCTGCTGAAGCCCGATGCTTTCGTTCCCATCGTGGCATTCATCGGTGTCATCCTCTACGCTTTCCAGAAAAACGCGAAGAAGAAAGACATCGGCATGATCCTCCTCGGCTTTGCCATCCTCATGTTTGGTATGGACATGATGTCGGACGCGGTATCGATCCTCAAGGGCAACGAGGCGTTCAGAAACCTGCTCGTCATGTTCTCGAACCCCCTTCTCGGCGTCCTCGTCGGTACGGTGTTCACCGCGATCATTCAGTCCTCCTCCGCTTCCGTCGGTGTCCTCCAGGCACTCAGCGCGACGGGTGCCGTAACTTACGCCACCGCCGTTCCGATCATCATGGGTCAGAATATCGGTACCTGCATCAGCGCGATCATCTCCTGTATCGGCACGGGTAAGAACGCAAAACGCGCCGCCGTCATCCACCTCTCGTTCAACGTCATCGCGACGCTTATAATCCTGCCGCTGTTCTACCTTGTGAACTACTTTGCGGACTTCACTTTCATGGACTGGCAGGCCGGTTACATCGGCATCGCCGTCGTTCACACCGGCTTTAAGCTCATCGCTCTCGCCATCATTTCGCCTTTCTCTCGCTATCTCGAGCGTCTGGCTCGCTTCATCATCCGTGACGGCAAGAAGAGCGAGGAGAACGCGCTCCTCGACGAACGCTTCTTCGCCGTTCCCACCATCGCCATCGACCGCAGCCGCACCGTCGCCGTCACCATGGCCGACGTTGCAGTCCGCTCCGTCAATGATGCTATGAATCTTCTCGTTTCCTACGACGCGAAGAGCGCGGAGAAGATCCGCGAGATGGAGAAAAAGGTCGACCTTTATGAGGACAAGCTCGGCTCGTATCTCGTCAAGCTCTCCGGTCACAGCATGACCGAAAAGGACAACGCTGAGGCTAACAAGCTCCTCCACGTGCTCGGCGACTTCGAGAGAATTTCCGACCACGCCGTCAACATCGTGGAATCCGCAGAGGAGATCCACGACAAGCGCGAGGAATTTTCCGACAACGCGCGTGCGGAACTCAAGGTTCTCGTCGACGCCGTCCGCGAGATCACTCAGATGGTATTTGAAGCGTTCCGCGACAACGACCTCGAGAAGGCGTTCCGCGTCGAGCCGCTCGAGCAGGTCATCGACGATCTTCGCGACTTTGTCAAGAAAAAGCACGTCAAGCGTCTTCGCGGCGGCGAATGTACGATCGAACTCGGCTTTGTGCTGACCGACCTTCTCACCGACCTCGAGCGCATCTCCGACCACTGCTCCAACATCGCGGGCTGTGTTCTCGAGATCGAGCATGACGAGCTCGACATCCACGAGTATCTCCACGATGTCAAGATCGACGCTGCCGGCGAGTTCAAGAAATTCTACACGCAGTACAGCGAAAAATACGCTCTCGCGTCGAGCAAGTAAATATAAATCCAAGTAAGTTTAAATCCCCGAGGAAGCTTTAAAAATTCCTCGGGGATCTTTTCGTCTTTATTACTTTTCGAGCATAATGTCGCGGATGCGCTCGAGCGTCTCTTCCGCGATGCCGGACAGGCGGAGATTTGCAAGAAGTCTCTCGCGAAGCGTCAGCTCGGGATAAGTCTCTGCGAGATAATTCTGGAAGATTCCGCAGTCGCCGTGGTGCCAGCAGCGGACATCGAAATACGACAGCGTCGTCACGTTGTAGTTGAGGATTATATCCTTGTCAGGCACGCCGAGTATCGCGTCGAGATATACTCCGAGAGTACCCGTGCGGTCGGCTCCGGCATAGCAGTGGAAATATATCGGATAGTTTGCGGGGTCGGCCATAAGCTCGAGCTCTCGTCTTAAAATCGCACGCCCCTCGTCGTTCAGCGTCGCGCCGTACGAGCCCGACGGATGAAGCTCAAAGCGCGTGTCGATGCCGAGCGGGCTCTGCGTAAGCTTGCCGACGGCCTCATCGCGCAGGTCGATATCGCACTTCACTCCGAGCTGCTCACGGAAGATGCGGCGGCCGCGAGCTCTCTCCTCCTCCGTCGCGCCACCGTAATTGTTCAGCGACACGCCGCGGTAGATGAGTCCCTGATTTATGCGCACGCCGTCGACGTTAATTCTGCCGCCGATGTCGCGGATGTTTGAAAGATAAGGGATGTTAATGTCGCGAAGCTCACCGCGCACGGTGGAGAACTTTCTCTCCTCAGAGCCGTCAACGCTCCACGCATAATCCTCACCGCTCATGAGGTTCGTCACGTCGACGTAGTACGCGTCCTCCGCGGACGAATACATAAGCGGGCCGATCATGGACGACGCTGCGGGCACGCTCTCCTTTGAAGTGAGGCGTATCGTCACGCGGTTTTCCGCCTCCGCAGACGTGTTCTTCCACTTGAGGCGCACCGAGGCGGGAAGCGAGCCGTCCGTGTTCTTGTCGTAGTATTCGCCGATCCTCTTATAGGAGTCCTCCTCCGAGCAGATGTGCTCGCCCTCATAGTCGCGTCGCGCAAATTCCTTGTACACGTCGGTCGTTATCGAAAACAGCTCTCCGTCGGCAGGGCTTAAAAGCTTTATCATATCAAATCTCCGTTCCGCCGCAAGTGCGGCATGATTTTCACGCACGAGCGCACATTCCGGTCGCTCCCACGCGCATATGTATTTTTGAGGGGAGAAGTCCTGTGAAAAAGCGCGAATTTGCCAAATCACCGCGTTCAGATTCTCCCGATTTCGCCATTATTATAGCATAAGCGGCGAATATTTACAAGACGCAACGGTGAAATTACAACTTTACTCCGATTTTGCTTGCAATGCGGATGCAAAAATGATATAATTTTACATGGAGAGGTATCTGCCGCTCTACCTATGAAAGGAACTTAATATTATGATCGATTTTGCAAGTAAAAAAGGCTTTATATGCGATATGGACGGCGTCATCTATCACGGTAACATCGTGCTTCCCGGCGTCGTGGAATTTATAGACTGGCTCAACCGCGAGAAGAAGGAGTATCTCTTTCTCACGAACAACAGCGGCTATACACCGCGCGAGCTTCAGCAGAAGCTTGCCAGAATGGGGCTCGACGTGTCCGAGGAGCACTTCTACACGAGTGCGCTCGCGACTGCGGCTTTTCTTAAAGAGCAGGCTCCGGGTTGCTCGGTTTACGCCATCGGCGAGGCGGGACTTTTCAACGCGCTTTACGACGCGGGCATCACGATGAACGACGTAAATCCCGACTACGTCGTCGTCGGCGAGGGCAAGAGCTACTCACTCGACACGCTCACGAAGGCGACGAACCTCGTGCTCGGCGGCGCGAAGCTCATCGGCGCGAACTCCGATATCTCCGGTCCCATCGAGAACGGTATCGCTCCCGCGTGCCGCGCGCTCACCGCTCCGATCGAGATGGCTACCGGCAAGCAGGCGTACTTCTGCGGCAAGCCGAACCCGCTCATGATGAGAACCGGTCTTCGCATCCTCGGCTGTCACTCGGCAGAGGCCGTCATGGTCGGCGACAGAATGGACACCGACGTCATTTCCGGCCTCGAGTGCGGTATGTCTACGATCCTCGTGCTCTCCGGAGTGTCCACGCCCGAGACCGTGTCGACGTTCTCCTATCGCCCGACAATGATCCTCGGCGGCGTCGGCAACATCGTCGAAGAAGCAGATCGTCAGAAAGCCGCTCAGTAAGTTTAAAATAAGTTAAGTTTCTCGCATTCGGCGCTTGAAATACCGAAAAATGCGGTAAAATACATTCAGCGAAATTATCTACAGCGAAAATACGTATTGAAAGGAAAAACGAAAGTGCAGATCACAAACGATATCAAATACATCGGCGTAAACGACCACAAGATCGACCTGTTCGAGGGTCAGTACACCGTCCCGAACGGCATGGCGTATAACTCTTACGTCATCATCGACGACAAGATCGCCGTCATGGACACCGTCGACGCGGCGTTCTGCCACGAGTGGCTCGACAATCTCGAGTCCGTCCTCGGCTCGCGTCAGCCCGACTACCTTGTAGTACAGCACATGGAGCCCGACCACTCCGCAAACATCGTCAATTTTACAAAGCGTTACCCGAACGCGACCGTCGTCTCGTCGGTCAAGGCGTTCAACATGATGAAAAATTTCTTCGGCACGGATTTCGCCGACTGCCGCATCGTCGTAAAGGACGGCGACACTCTCTCGCTCGGCCGCCACACGCTCGCATTCGTCGCGGCACCGATGGTACACTGGCCGGAGGTCATCGTGACATACGACACGCTTGACCGCGTGCTCTTCTCTGCCGACGGCTTCGGCAAGTTCGGCGCGCTCGATGTCGAGGAAGACTGGGCTTGCGAGGCAAGACGCTACTAC
>CAYWTG010000097.1:0-5803 GCA_964461155.1 uncultured Ruminococcus sp. | reverse complement strand
CAGACCACTCAAAAGCTCTCCGAATGGAAATTTTGTTTGGAAATTCTCGAAAAGGTATATACAAACGCCTCAATTTTTGATACAATATGTAGTGTTACTGAAAAACGGCAGTCAGAGGTCTCCCGCCTCGCCGCCGAATCTGACGTCACGCTCGTCATCGGAAGCCGCGAGAGCTCAAACTCGCGCAAGCTTTTCGAGGTCGCAAGTGAGATGTGCCCGCGCGTGTACTTCATCGGGGACGCACGCGACGCGGCTGACATAGCCGTCCCCGAAAACTCAATAATTTCAATAACTGCGGGTGCTTCAACACCCGACAGCGTAATACAGGAGGTATTTGAAAATATGAAAGAGCAAATGACAGAAAACTTTGCTGAGATGCTCGAAACATCCATGAAAACTTTAAATACAGGAGACGTAGTTGAAGGTATCGTTACATCCGTGTCTGCGGGCGAGATCCATGTTGACCTCGGCACCAAGACCACAGGTGTTATCTCTTACGACAAGGCAACAACCGATTCTTCGGCTAAGCTTGAGGACCTCTTCCACGTTGGCGACACCGTAAAGGCTAAGGTCATCAAGGTAAGCGACATCGACGGTATCGCTACCCTCGACAAGACAAGAGTCGACTCCGACAAGAACTGGGAGAAGATCGTTGCCGCTTACGAGAGCGGTGAGATCCTCGAGGGCAAGATCGTTGAGGCTGTCAAGGGCGGCGTCATCATCAACCTCGACGCTGTTCGCGTTTTCATCCCCGCTTCTCTCACAGGCGTTCCGAAGGACGGCGACCTCGCTGCTCTCGTAGGAACCGTTCAGAAGGTTAAGGTCATCGAGATCAAGTCCGAAAGAAAGAAAGCTTACGCTTCCATCCGCGCCGTACTCCGTGAGGAGAGACGTGCTCGCGAGGACGCTTTCTGGGCTACCGTTGAAGAGGGTCAGGAGTTTGACGGTGAGGTCAGAAACCTCACATCCTACGGCGCGTTCGTCGACCTCGGCGGCGTTGACGGTATGGTTCACAACTCCGAGCTTTCCTGGAAGCACATCAAGAGCCCCGCAGAGGTTGTTTCCGTCGGCGACGTCATCCACGTATTCGTTAAGGATATCGACCGCGACAGAAAGCGCATCTCCCTCGGCTACAAGACCGACGAGATGAATCCTTGGAACATCTTCACAAACAAGTACGCAGAGGGCGACACAGCTGAGGTCAAGATCGTCAGCCTCATGCCCTTCGGCGCATTCGCTCAGATCGTTGACGGCGTAGACGGACTCATCCACATCAGCCAGATCGCCGATCACAAGATCAACGCTCCCGCTGACGAGCTCGCTATCGGCCAGGTCGTTACGGTTAAGATCACCGCTATCGACTACGAAAACCACAAGGTCAGCCTCTCCATCCGCGCTCTCATCGAGCCCCGCGACGAGGAAGACTACGACGCTGAGTAAGTTTAGGATTTAAAAAACAATTTTCATGTTATTCCTTTGAAAAACGGCATGACGAAAGTCATGCCGTTTTTCTCTTTGCTTTTCCATCCGAATTCCGCCTTATTTTTCCGATATCGGCTCGCCTCTCTTTTACCGAAAGCCGTCCATCTCGCTTTTTATACGCTCTATCGCATACAGCGGCAGATTTATAAGCCCGTCTTCATTTTTAAAGTCCGCCATAGATGTGCGAACGGAAATTTCGGGCGAAAACTTTTCCCGATAGGTTTTCAGGCTCTTGGCTTTGAGGTTCACCTCCGCCTTAACTTCAACCGGCACTATCAGGTCGCCCGTGTCGACAACAAAATCGACCTCGCAGGAACCTCTGTCGTTTGTGTAGTAATATACTTCAAGATCATTTATCGTTTTTAACTGCTGGCAAACATACTGCTCCGTAAGCGCGCCCTTGAACTCGACGAAGAGGTCGTTTCCGTCAAGCAGGGTTCGCGTTCGGAGTCCCGCCATGCATCCGAGAAGCCCGACGTCGACCGCAAAGAGCTTGAACGCTTTCAAATCCTCATACGCCCTCAGCGGAATCCCCGCCGTATTTACGCGGCTGACCTTGTGAACAAGTCCGCAGTCGCAAAGCCACATGATCGCGCTTTCGTAGTCTTTCGCTCGAGCACCCTCGCGGACAAGGCCGTAGATGAACTTTTTGTTCTCTTTCGCGAGCTGAGACGGGATGCTGTTCCACAGCATACGCAGTCGCGGCACGATCTCGTTCGGAGCGTGCTTCGAGAAGTCCTGCTCATACGCCGCAAGTATCCGCTTTTGGATCTCACGAACTTCGCCGAAGTCTTTGTTTTCGGCAAATCTCTGCACAGCCTCGGGCATACCGCCGACAAAATAGTACTGCTTCAGCGCATCGATGTAAGTCTGTTTAAAGGCGGTCACCATCCGAAGATCTCCCGAAGAAATAAGCTCGGCAAAGCGGCCTTTATCCGTTGCCATCAGGAACTCGTTAAATGAAAGCGGATAAAGCTTCAAAAAATCCACTTTGCCCACGGGGAAAGATGTCCCCTGATGCAGGGCGATACCGAGCAGAGATCCTGCGCACACGATGTGATACTGCGGCGCGTTTTCGCAGAAATATTTGAGAGATGTGAGTGCTCTCGGCACTTCCTGCACCTCGTCGAAGATCAGCAAAGAATTGTTCGGATCGATCTTCCGCCCTACATACAGCTCGAGCCCCATGACAAGGCGTTCGGTGTCCAGATCGGACGCGAACAGCTCCGCCATTCTCGAGTTGGAGTCGAAATTGATATACACGGTGTCCGCATACGCCTGTCTGCCGAACTCTTTCATCAGCCAGGTCTTGCCGACCTGACGAGCTCCCTCAATGATCAAAGGCTTGCGGTATTTGCTTTCTTTCCATTTAAGCAGTTTTTCGATCGCAATTCGGTACATAAGCACCTCCGTAATTATAATACAGATATAGTATATCACGAGCGAACAAAAAATACAACGAATTTTTGTAAAGCTGTAACACTTTTTACGACGAATAATGTTCAAAAGCTTAATTTATTCATTTGAAAGCGAAAAACGGCGGCGAAATGTCCTCAAATTGCCTCGTCTGCAGCTGCCTCTTTCGCGCGTGGCGCGATTCACTCTCCCGCGCCGCCGTTTTTACCTGCTCGCCATCACGCGTACTCTCCGCGCCCCTCCCCGACAAAACAACGCCCCGACGGATCATCCTTGCAAAATCCGTCGGGGTATCTGTTATTCTTTAGTCCTCCACGGGGCCCATGCGCTCTACGGGGGGAGCGATGAAGCCGGGGATCTTCTCGAAGACTTCGGCGTCCTCGCGGAAGCGGTAGTCGCGGTTCTCGAGATCTACGAATCCGGGGTCGTCGTTTGTGATGTAGTTCGTCTCAAGTCCCGTCGCCGTCTCGATTCCGTTGTCGAACTTATACGGGCGAGCCGCGCGGAAGATGAGGTTGTTCTCGTAGTGGTTGCACCAAGGCATACGCAGGTACTTCTCGGCCATGCCGTCGAAGTGGTGGTAATCGGGCGAGGAGAGATCCTCGTGATGCTGCATTACGTTTGCGGCGTAGTCACGGTATGTGGGGTTGCGCTCGAGGTACTTTCCGTGCGCCATCTCGCAAGCCGCGCCGTAGATTCCCGCGAAGAAGCCCTCCCAGTGACGGTCGGTCGCGTTCCAGTACGAGATATCTCCGCCGAAAGCAAAATATCCCGCGTCGATGCTGATGTTGTTCCAGTAGCAGTGCTCGCCGCCGTTGTGGTGGTTGAAGCTTCTGCCGCCGCTGATCCACTGATGATCGTCCTCGGGGAGCGTGCCGTTTCCGACGACGATGTTTCCGTAGGCGTACATTCCGCGAGAGAGGTCGTCGAAATAGATACCGTAGTCGCCCATTACGAAGTCGAAGAAGTAGTTATATCTGTAGTGGTTTCCGCAGGTGGAGCATCCGCCTCCGCCGACGTAGATCATACCGGTGTCGTGCGTCTCGCAGTCGCCTCCCTCGATGATGTTGTACTCCATGATGCACTCGTTATTGCCGCAGTCGAGCATCGTGGTGTTGTGGGAATAGTTGTGCGATACGATATTGCCGACGCCGCCGTTCGAGGCGATTCCGAAGCGGCAGTGGGGGTTCACGATCTTGCAGTTCTGGATGAAGTTATTGGCGGGGATGAGCTTCTTTCTGTCGCCGCCGGAGACGCTACCTGCTCTCATGGAGAAGTGCTCAAGCACGGAGTCGATGATACCGTTTCTGAAACCGCCTGCGATTCTGAAGCACTCCTCGTCGTTCTCCGCGTCGCCGCAGATACCGGTGAGGTGGCATCTCTGGAAGAGCACCTGGCGGCAGTCATGAGTCCGGAACGCGGAGCCGCAGCAGCGGCCGATGTTGATGCGGTCGACGATCACGTTCTCCGCGCCCTCTGCGCTTATGACATCGATTTGGCGCGTGATGAAGCGGACGTCGTCGTTCTCGTCAAACTTGCCGTTCGGCGGGTAAACGTAGAGCTTGCCTGTCTTGCGGTCGACGTACCACTCGCCGGGGGCGTCGAGCTCCTCGAGGACGTTCGTAAAGAAGTATGTATTGTGGTCGCCGCCGTTGATGCCGTGTCTGTCGAACTCGCCGAAGCCGCGAGCGGTGCCCTCTTTGGTGAACGTGCGGATCTTCGCGTAAAGTCGAGTCCACTCGAAGCACAGCGCGCCGAAGAGGTAGATGTCGTCCTCCCACTGCCAAGAAAGCGGGCGGTCATCTGTGAGCTTTATCTCCCAGTCGCCCTCGGGGTGACCTTCGTCGTTGTTCCAGCCGGGAGCTACGACGCCACCTTTTTCGACCTCGAGGAGGCTTTCATCGGCGTTCGGGTATCTTGCGAGGTCCTGCTCGACGCTATTGATAAGGAGTTTGGTGCCGCGGACGTCGCCGTATTCGGTGATACCGAGTGAGGGGAGGTCTGCGCAGAGGATCTTATCTTTCGCGCCGTCCGCAAGGCGAGCGAGGACGCTCTCGTCGGTTACGGGAGCGAACGCGGAGGTGGGGATGGAGCGAGAGCCGGAAATATAGGGAGTCTCGCCGGGGTAAGAGGTGATGATGAGCGGGGAAGTGATCGTTCCGGAGTGCTCTTTCGTGATGCGGAGCGTTTCGTCGAGGTCGTAGGAGCCGCCGCGGAAGATGATCTTACCGCCGTTTTTGCCGGCTAAGCGGTCGAGCGCGGCCGCGGGAGTTTTGAGCGGTGCGTCGAGCGAACCGTCGGCGTCGTCGGAGCCGTTAGGTGCGACGTATACGGTGCGGGAGTTAGACTCCGCGAAGGCGTCGACATTGAACGGGTGGATAACGGTTACCTCGTCGGGGAGTTCTGCGACGGAAGCGAAGAAGCGGTCGCGGACGCCGCCGTCCATCGTATGTCGAGCCTCGATCGGGGGGTATTCCGTGGGCATATTCATCTCGATTACGAAGCGGTCGCTCGTTACCTCCGACAGGTGGCGCGCGAGCATGATCTCTTTAAGTGAGCCTTTCATTTGTGTATCCTTTCTTGAGTCGGGCGGGCTTCCGCCGCGAGTGGGTTTCAGTTGGTTTCTTCTTCCTCGGGGATCGGGTATTTGGAGATGTCGATCTTGCCGTGGATGCGCTCGCTGTACTCGACGTTGGTGCGAATAAGCTTGAGCATATGGTTGTTGAGGTTGCACTTCTCGCGATCCGCGACGCCGAGGAGCTTGCGATAAAGCGTCTCGTCAACGCGAACCTCAAAGGTTACCTTATTCTTCTGAGCCATAAAAGCCTCCGTGGGTATAGTATTTGTATGCGATAGGGACGCGCGGGGGGGCACGGCGGGGGGCACGGCGGGGCGTTGCCCCTGC
>CAYWTG010000096.1:0-5822 GCA_964461155.1 uncultured Ruminococcus sp. | reverse complement strand
AGAGCCCCGATTTCGGCGCGTTTGATGTGTGATCGGCACAGTATCCGATGTTTCGCGAGCCACAGGCTCTCCGAAGGCGGCGGAGACGGCTCCCGAGCGATCTTTCCGTAAACAGCTCGCACTCATAACGGTCATGTGCGGCATCGGGCAGAACATTACTATAACATATTATACCGTATTTGCGCATTTCGGTCAAGGGCTAATTTATGAACAATCACGCGCATCTACGCCACAGCGTAAAAAATCAGCAAAAATACGCCGAAAATCAGCGCGGACAGCGCGGCGCCGAGGATAAATGCGCGAAGTCGACCTCCAGTGCCGACGGTCGGGACGCGCCGCTCGTCATCGCCGCCGCGCACAATACGCATGGCCTCACGCTCAAGCTCGCGCGGAGTTGCGCACGAAGCTCCGACTCCGCGACGCAAAATGAGGTATGCCTCGTCAAAAAGCTCGCTGTCGGTGTTTTTTAAATAATATATTCTCTTCTCACAGCCTCTTATCATATTTATCACTCTTCCCTTTTATATTTCTTCTTAATCTTTTCCCGAGCACGCTCGGCGATATGCAGCGGAATTTCAAAAAAATACCCTCACAAGTAACGCCGACAAAATAAGGCAAAGAAGTGCCGACGCACCGCCGATCACCGCGGCACGGCGAGCGTGCTTTACGTGAGTTTTTGAAAAATATATGCCCATGACGTAAAAAAGTGTGTCCGACGAGCCCATCATCACGGCGGCAATACGCGCCGGCAGGCTGTCCGCACCGCATTTTTCGAGAAGTGTCGAAAATGCCGCAGTCGACGCGCCTCCCGAAAACGGGCGAGTTGCCGCAAGAGGCGCAAGCTCGGCCGGGATTCCGAATGCCGCAAGTACAGGCGCGAGCAGACGCTCGAAGGCTCTCGAAGCTCCGCTCTTTTCAAACATGGTAAGCACGCATATGAGTGCCGTGAGGACCGGCATAAGCTTGACCGTCGTCCGTATCCCGTCAAGCGCACCTCGCACGAAATCCGCAAAAGAACAACGTCCGCAGAGCATCAAAAAGGCGCAAATCAGGAGCAGCGTCGGCATGATGATCGACGCGACGTTCACTTTCTCGCCCTCTCGCCTCTGCGCGAACGGCCGCTTAACCGAGCGAGCACGAGCGAAAAGGTCATACAGGCCGCCGAGCACAGCCACACGGGCACAAGCACGTCATACGGAGCACAGCTTCCCGCCGCGTGTCGAAGCGTGATCACAGTCGTCGGAAATATGCTGATCGAGCCGCACCCGAGCAGAGACAGTGAGACCATGTCGTCGCTCGCGTATTTTGAAAATCCGTTTCTCGCGTCGAGCTTTTCCATCGCCGACAACGCGTACGGCGTCGCCGCGCTCGATACTCCGAGAATATTTGCCGCGATGGCGCATGAAATATCGCCCATCACATCGTCATCCTCCGATGCGGACGGAAATATCACGCGCAAGATCGGCGAGAGAGCTTTCGCAAGAGTCGAAGTCGCGCCCGACACGCGAAAAACTTCAAGCACTCCGCACCAAAGGCACATCGCGCCCACGAGAGACACGACAGTCTCGGTGCCTTTGGCACATCCCTCAAAAACAGCCTCGCCGAGCGATGAGATATTCCCCGTTGCGCAAGCGCAAACAACAGATACGAGCGCGAGCGCGAAAAAGCACTTTTCGATCATTTTCTCACCTCCATAAGTGCGAAAATTGCCGTACATATTTACATTTACAGATTATTAACCGAATATTCATTGACAAAAAGCTCGTTCTAAGGTAAAATATGTAATATACGGGCGACTATCGCCCGTTTCGCGCAGAGGTGCGCAAATATGTAAAAAGAGGTATAAAAAAATGAAATCACTCGGTATAGTAAGAAAGATCGACGAGCTCGGCAGAATCGTGCTCCCGATCGAAACAAGAAGAGCTCTCGGACTCAACGCCGGCGACGGCGCGGAGATCTTCGTAGAGGGCGACAACATAATCCTTCGCAAGTACGAGCCCGCCTGCATATTCTGCGGCAGTGCCGACGATATTATTATGTACGAGGGCAAGAAGATCTGCCGCTGTTGCGCCGAAAAGCTCGGAAACGAGGCTAAGTAAGCTCAACATCATTGTATGATGAACTCTCCGCGTTTAGACGCGCGGAAAACGGAGGAGCTGTACGTATTTTATGAATCCGATATCAAGAAAAGATGCAGACCGCGCTTATATGTGGGATCTGTCGCACATCTTTGAAAGCCGCGAGGCATTTGAAAAAGCGTATGCCGATGCCGCCGCGGAAGTTTGCGACATCGCCTCGCTTCACGGTCACATGACGAGCGACGCCGAAGTGCTGAAAACGTCGCTCGACAAAATTTATAAGCTCGGCGAAAACGTGGAGAAAGTTTACCTTTACGCTTATCTTAACAAGGAGTCCGACAACTCCGACCCCGAATATCAAAATCTCGCGGGACGCGCGACAAATCTTTTGGTTGATTTCAGCTCCGCCGTCTCGTTTATGAATCCCGAAATTCTCTCTGTCGGAAGTGAGAGGCTCGGAGAACTCATCGAAGACGAGAAGCTCGCGTCCTATAAGCACATTCTCGAAGATATCGCGCGAGGAGCGAAGCACACACTCGATGAAAAGAGCGAGAAAATGCTCGCGATGCTCAGCGACGTCTCCGAAACTCCGTCCGACGCGTTCGGTATGCTCGAAAGCGTCGACATGACATTCCCCGACGTGACCGACGAAGACGGAAATGCTGCAGCACTTACTCACGGAAACTTCTCGGTCTACATGACAAGCCCCAACCGCGATGTCAGACGTGAGGCGTATGAAAAATACTTCGGCGAGTTTGCAAAGTACATCAACACCTTTGCCGCGCTTTATTCGGGCAATGTTAAATTCGATACGTTTTTCGCAAACGCACGCTCGTTTGACAGCGCGCTCTCCGCGTCGCTGTTCTCGTCGAACGTCCCGACGGACGTGTACGACAGCCTCATCTGCGCCGTGCACGACGCGCTTCCCGCGATGGATCGCTACATCGACCTGAGACGCCGCACACTCGGACTTGACAAAGTCGAAATGTACGACCTTTACTGCCCGATCGTCGGCGGCGTGCGCGACAGCTACACCTTTGAGGAAGCTCTCGAGCTCGTCTTCGCGGCGTGCGCTCCTCTCGGAGACGAATATGTCGCGCTGTTACACCATGCGGCGGACGAGAAATGGATCGACGTTTACGAAAACGCCGGCAAGACGACGGGTGCGTTCTCTTGCGGTGTGTACGGAGTTCATCCGTATGTGCTCTTAAACTACACCGGCACTCTCGACGACGTGTTCACGCTTGCTCACGAGCTCGGCCACGCGATGCACTCTCACTACTCGAGCACCGAGCAGGATTTCGCAAATCACAACTACACGATATTCGCGGCCGAGGTCGCGTCTACAGTCAATGAAGTGCTCCTTACGAAGTATCTTCTTCGCACAGAGAGCGATCCGCAAAGACGCGCTTATGTGTTAAACCACTTCACGGAGGGCTTCCGCACGACCGTGTTCCGTCAGACTCTCTTCGCGGAGTTTGAAAAAAATGCTCACGACGCGCACGCGGACGGAACTCCGCTGACCGCGGAGAGCTTAAACGCCATGTATCGCGAGCTGAATCTCAAATACTACTCTTCGGCAAACGTAGGCGAGCTTCATTCCATTGAGTGGGCGCGAATCCCCCACTTCTACCGCGCGTACTATGTATATCAGTACGCCACGGGATTCTGCTCCGCAGTCGCGATAGCGCAAGGCATTCTCGATACGGGATGCGCCGACGGATATCTCGCGTTCCTCAAAACGGGAGCGTCCGATTACCCGATCGAGGAGCTAAAGCTTGCGGGCATCGATCTCACAACACCCGAACCCGTAAAACGCGCGCTCAAGGTATTCTCCGATACCGTCGACGAGCTTGCAAAAAGCATATGACGCAAAAGTCCGTGAGAAAGCGATCGTCTCACGGACTTTTTTGATGTGCGAATACCACGCAAAGCGAAATGAGCCGAATAAGTGCCAAAACGGCTATCTGCATCGTCGAAAATACTCCGAGCGACCCTATTTTCGCCGATTTCATTCACTCAAGAAAAAAACACTTGACAGCGGAAGAACTTTGTAGTATAATAAATCGGTAAGTAAATACGGAAGGTTATCGAAGCGGTCATAACGAGGCGGTCTTGAAAACCGTTTGGGGTAACCCACGTGGGTTCGAATCCCACACCTTCCGAAATGAACGGACACCGGTTTTGATACAATGCGTATCGAAGCGGGTGTCCGTTCTTTTGCAAAGGCTTTTTCGATACTTTTTAACGATAACCTGCTACGCACGGCTCTATGGCAGTTCAGAAGTAACTTTCATAGAGCCTGTTTGCATTTTTTGTAGCAATACCTTTTAACGAAAAAGTCAGCATCTTTTCGAGGGAGCGTGCATCTTTTAATTGTTTTTCAAGTGTGAATCTCATCCAGTCTCTTAACTCTACAACTGTTATATAGTGGGTTTGAATTCATGATACGCAGATCAAATACAATTAAAAAGAAGCAAGAACGTAAGACTGCACAACTTTTGATCCTTTACACGAAAGGCCGGTTGGGTGTGCATCAAAGCTTTCATGATATACTGCCTATCATTGCAATTACTTGAAATTTTATACTATGGCAGAGGGTGCTCGGGAGGTTCAGGCGTTTTCATTGTTAAAACCATATATTTTTACTTCAACGTAGAAGAATATAGTCATTCTTGCTTGAACTTTTCATAACTGTATGGTATAATATTCCTATATCATTACAAGTGCAGAGGTATTCATTATGGCTTATAAAAATAACCACTTTGTACCACAGTTGATATTGCGGAGATTTGGCACAAAAATATCAACATACAATATAAGAACCGGTGAATATCGTTATGGACAGCAAACCGCAGATGTATTTTCAAAATATGAGTTTTATCCTTTAGAACTTGAATTGGAATTCGGGCAAATTGAAGGACGCTTTGCCAACATATTGAATCAAAAGCTCTTAAAAGCTGAATCCGGAAGTGAGGTGGAACTCACCCGCAAAGAATTAAATATCGTAAAAAAGTTTTTGTTGCTCGAACAAAAGCGTGTTTTTGCAGAAGAGGAAGCATCTGCGGCTATCGCAAAAATAGTTTCTGAACTTCAACTGAAAACAGGCTCGTTCAAATATCCTTTTACCGAAAAGGTAATTAAAAATGAATCTGTTCGCGACCGCTGGTTAAGGAATATGCATGAGACGTGAAGATGTCATTTGGGTAAATATGTTGATACTTGATAGGATCGATACATTTTTGGGGTTCACTTCTCTTGAGGATATTGCAGATAGTGTTCGCGCATACGATAGTTGGCATAAGGAGCGCAATATACCGTCGCGGAAGGATTACAGTAAACTTATCGAATTTTTTGATAAATAAGCGGCGTGTCACAAGGGATATAGGGGCGGCTTTATCTAAAGATCTTTCTGAAAAAGTTTTAGAAATTGTTTAAGCAAAGAAATTCTTACATCGTATACGGTTTCGTTTTTTGGAAAAGGCAAAACGCTGGAAGTCCCTGATTTTACTGCGGTTTCAGCGTTTTCCATTATCCGATATTTTCGACTATTTTACGACATTTCGGATATTTTCCAAAATTTTAAAAACCGTTTGGGGTAACCCACGTGGGTTCGAATCCCACACCTTCCGAAGAAATCCCCGACAAGTCTGTGACTTGCCGGGGATTTCGTTTATATGCAGCGAGCTTCAACAAAGTTATACAGCTGTCGAAAAAAACGGTACTGCGTCGCTTACAGTACCG
>CAYWTG010000095.1:0-5888 GCA_964461155.1 uncultured Ruminococcus sp. | reverse complement strand
GTAGATCGTCTCCTTGTCAAGACCCGTGCTCTTTATCATCTTGAAGACGATATCGGCAGTCATGTCGGCTTTAAGCTCGACGAACTCCGTCGTCATGCACGCGCCCGCGCTGTTCTTGGGATATGCAAGTATTTGGTTTATTATCTTGCGTTTTTCGGGATCGGCGTGATTCAGCACGCGCTTTACGACATTTGCGGGCATCTCGTCGAGAATATCGACCGTATCGTCGACGAACAAATTGTCAACGACGTACACAAGCTCGCTGTCGCTGAACGCGGAGATCAGCATCATTTGGTGGTCGCTGTCCATCTCGACAAAGCACTCGGCCGCAAACTCTTTCGGAAGTATTCTGAAAAGCAGGGGGATCAGGTCCTCGTTAACTGAGTCCAAAATCTCAGCTGCATCGGCAGGTTCGAGCTCGCTCATGATACTTCGCAGTCGTCTGTAGTCCTTTTCTTCGAGTAAGTCCTTGATCTCGCCTGTCAAAGCTCTGATATCGGTAATCATCCTGTATTCCCCTTTCCCTTGATGTTATTTTACAGTTGAGTCTTAAATCAGCAGGCCATTTTGATTCTTTTATTGAAGATTTTATTAAAGCTCGGCCGCCGCGCGGATCTTTTCCGCCGCCGCCTTTCTGTCGCTCGGCTTGAAGAACGCGCTGCCGATAACGAAGCAGTCGGCTCCCGCCTTTGCAGTCGAGGCGATCGTGCTATCGGAAATACCGCCGTCTACCTGAACGATTATCTCGTGGCCTGCGCGATCTGCGATGCGACGCGTTTCTTCGATCTTCGGGAGCATATCGGCCATGAAGCTCTGTCCGCCGAATCCGGGCTCTACGGTCATGACGAGGAAAAGGTCGCATATGTCGGCGTAGTCCTCGAACACGTCCGCTCCGAAAACGGGTCTGAGCGCAAGTCCCGCGTTCATGCCGGCGTCTTTAATCTTTTCGAGAGTCGCTCTTACAACGGACGGCTCATCGAAATCGGAATGCACCGTAACGGACCAAACGCCCGCACAGCGAAGCACGTCTATGTAGTTCTGCGGCTTCTTTATCATAAGATGTGCATCGATCGGTATGTTGCTGACCGACGCGACGCTCTTTATTATGTCAAAGCCGAAGCTGATGTTCGGCACATACACGCCGTCCATCACATCCGCGTGAAAAATATCCGCACCCGCGTCAAGTGCGCTTTTTACTTCGTCTTCGAGGTGAAGAAAATCGCACGCAAGGAGCGACGGTGCTATACTAATATCTCTTTTCATAGCTAAGTGACCTTTCGGTTTATTTGCGAAATTTTTATTAAGCGCGAAATACGGCAAACTCTCGCCGCGTCGCGCGCATGATTTTGCGATTTTTTCGTCTTGTCTGCAAGAAGAGCTCGCCCTTACCTCTGCAGGCGCAACTCGCATCGTCACAAAAGACAAGGCGCGGCATAATCTGTAACTGAGCCTCGGCTCATAAATCTGTTATCGCGGGGGCGTGCGGCGGTCGGAAGTCGAAGATCGCGAGGACGTGTGAATTTACCGCCCGCGCCCCCGCTTCCGATATATCTCATTTCTTTGCGTTATTCCGAAAGCAGGCAAAGCGCATGGGCAGACAGTCCCTCCATGCGTCCGGTGAAGCCCATCTTCTCCTCAGTTGTGGCCTTGACGTTCACTCTGTCTTCGTCCACGCCGAGAACCGACGCGAGAGAGGCGCGTATCTCGTCGATATACGGTGCCATTTTGGGCTTCTGCGCCACGAGGGTGCAGTCGGCATATTCAAAAGAAAATCCGCGCTCGCGCACTTTTTCGGCGGCAAAGCGAAGTATCTCGCGACTGTCCATGTTGAGCGTCGCGTCCGATGTGTCGGGAAAATAATATCCGATGTCGCGGAGTCCCGCCGCGCCGAGCACGGCATCCGCAAGTGCGTGTATCAGCACATCTCCGTCGGAGTGTGCGCGAAGTCCGAACTGTGAGGGAATCTTCACGCCGCCGATAACGAGCTCTTTTCCCTCCTCGATGCGATGCGCGTCATATCCGTGTCCTATTCTCATTTGTCTCCTCCGCTTTCCGCTTCTCTGCATCGTAATATGGCCTCGGCGATTATCCGATCCACGGCATAAGTGAGCTTTATGTTTTCGTGTCCGCAGTCGACAAGCTTAACTTTAAAGCCGACGCGCTCAGCCGCCATGCAGTCATCGGTAACGGTCACGCCGTCCTTGAACGCGGAATAAGCGGCAACCCTGTACATATTGGCCTTGAACACCTGCGGCGTTTTGACGAGCCAGACGTGGTCGCGGTCTATCGTGCTCTCGATACACTCGTCGGCCGTGGCGTATTTTACGGTATCGACCGCGCGCTCCGCCGCAGCCGCCGCGCCGTTACGATATGCCGCGCGAACCGTGTCGGCGATCTGCTTCGGAGTGATGAGGCAACGCGCCGCGTCGTGTATCGCGATGTAATCCGTTTTCGGATCAACCGCCTCGATCGCGGCCATCGCGGATTTTTGACGTGTATCGCCACCCGCGATAACGCATCTGAGCTTTGATATTTTATTTTCGAGGAGCTCGCGACAGTGCTCGATCTCGTCGGACGAGCTGACAACGATAATTTCGCTTATAAGCTCACATTTTTCAAACGCTTCCGCCGTGCGAAGAAGCACGGGGCGTCCGAGCACGCTGACGAATTGCTTTTTTTCCGAAGCTCCCACCGAGCCGGCCGAGAATCGTTCTCCGCTACCCGCCGCAAGTATCACGGCAGTGGTATGCTTTGACGGAAGCACGAGCTCACTCGCTGTTTTCAAAACATCCGAAAGACCCATATCGCAACTCCTTTTTCATTAATATATTATATCTCACTATATTATATCATATTTTACGAAAATATTAAACACCTTTTTCGTCATTCGTCGCGAGGTTTTACCGAAACGCATCCGAATGCGAAAAGCAGCGGTAAAAAGCAAGCACCCGCAAAGAGTCTGTCCTTGCGGGCGCATATCATTTTCGTTTTTGCTTCTCGGTGAGTTATTTTAAGAGGACTTCATTGTTGTCGAGTATGCGTCTGCTGTCCTCGACTGCTTTTTTCGCTTCTTCGACGAGCTTCAAATACTCCGCATCCTGCGCATCTCCGAAGCTTCCGTCTCTGTTATATACAACAGAATTTATGCCGCCCTTTGTGTATTTGTAAAGCGCGTCCTTTGTAAAGAAACTTCCCTTTTCGATGTGCGTCAGCTCGTATGCGATGCCCTCGTAATCCTTTGCGAGCAGGTTGTGACCGAACATGACGGACTTGTCGTTTTCGAGTCCGAGCAGGCAAAGCAGTGTCGGCAAAACGTCGACGTGTCCGCCCACGGTATCGAGGGTCTTTGCCTCGCCGAGGCCGGGAATGTGGATGATGAGCGGCACGCTGTAGCGGTCGAACACATCATACTCGCGTCCGGTCGTCTCGCTGACCTCTTTTCGCATCGTCTCGTCGGTATCGGAGATCGCAAAATGGTCTCCGTATATCACGAATATCGAGTTGTCGTAAAGCCCCTCGGCTTTGAGTGCGTCGAAAAATTCCTCGAGCGTGCGGTCGAAGTATCTGATCGACTGGAGGTAGAGAGTATAGAGATCGGGAGCGGGATTATCCGCGTCGACCTGTCTGTCGGCAAGCGGGATTCCGAACGGCGAATGCGTCGAAAGCGTTATGATAAACGAGTAGAACGGCTCCTCATAGGTACTGACGATGTTTGCCGTCTGCGCGAACATTCCGCGGTCGGAAAGTCCGCTGCCGCTCATCGACCACATCTCGCTCTCCGTGAAATCGTCACGCGATTTGAAGTCCTCAAGCGAAACAAAATCGTCAAATCCCTGATTTACATACGCCGCCTCGCGGTTCCAGAAATCGGCAACATATCCGTGGAAAGCACTCGCAGTGCTGTAGCCCGCGTCTTTGAGAAGCCACGGCAGGCCGTAGTAATCGTTGTCGGCGTATTCAATATAGCACGACGCGTCATCACGCGCGTAGAGCGAATTGTTTACGGTAAACTCGGCGTCAGAGGTATTGCCGCCGCCGATCTGATAGTAGTAGTTTTCAAAATAAAGCGTGTCGTTTTCGAGAAGCGAGTTCATAAACGGAGTTATCGTGTCTCCCTTGTATTCCTTGCCGAAAACGAAATCCTGAAGTGCCTCGACCTGGATCACAAATACGTTTCTGCCGTTAGCTATACCGTAATACGGGTTATTGGGATCTCTGACGTAGGTGTAATTGCCCTTATTGACATTCCCTCCGTCGGAGAAAAACGCACTGTAGATGTCCTGCACGTGGTAAATGAGAAGCTCGTTCGGCAGATATGCCGCTTTAAACGATCCGAAAAGGATGCTCGCGGCAAACACGACGGCAAGAACCGCCGTGAACGACACATTGCAAAGCACGCCCGTGACGGTCTTCTTCGGCTTTGCAGAAAGGATGCAATGCGCGCTCTCGCTCTCGCTTTCGCCGTTATTTTTATTTTTGCGGCGAATTATCGCGCGGACGATGAAAAACGCTATCCAAAGAGGCAGGTCAAGTATTGGAATGAGGCGTTTTAACGTGATGAGCTGTTCCACGCTTCCCGTAACGTGAGTCAGCTGAGAAGCGAGCTTGACGACTGCGGCCGAGATAAGTCGGCCTCTATCTCCGAAGTACACAGCATCGGCGCACATGAGTACGGAGATCACAAAATACAGTACCGTCAAAACGATATTCGCAACCTTTGGGGCAAATATCAAAAGGATAAAATGCACAAGTGCCGTTATGAGCACCGTGATGCAGGCGAGCACCGGTGCAAACGACTCAAGCTTTACGGAAGTATAGAAAACGGTTGCTTTGATGAAAAGGACAAAAAGCATGATAAACGCGAGCAAAGCTTTTCCGTATGAACGCTCCGTAAAGCGACTTTTCAAGCGATCTTTGATCTTCATAGCTTAATCAACCTCACTTTTATGTATTTTTCCGACTTCGGGCAGATCACTCAATCCCGCAAAGGCGCAAAAAATCATCGAACATTTTCACATATTCCGCGCCATGCATGAGAAACGTCTCGCCGTGTTGCGCGCCCTCTCCCGAAAGAAACAGGCACGGCGATTTCACAGCCTTGTACAGACGCTGACCCATCTCATACGGCACAAACGCGTCCTCCGTGCCGTGCACGATCATTATCGGAAGGTCGGTGTTTGATACGGCGTCCAGTGCCGATACATCCGAAAAGCGATATCCCGCAAATGCACACACGAAAAGCTCCGCTGTACGGTAAAGCGGGAAAAGCGGGATCTTCATGTCGCGCCGCAACACCTTTTTCGTTATCTCCTCGGGGGACGTAAAGCCACAGTCCGCCACGACGCCGACCACGTTTTTCGGAAGCTCGAGCTCGGACGCCATGAGCACGCTCGACGCGCCCATCGAAACTCCGAAAAGGATTATCGGACGGTCGGGATAACGCTCGGCAAGAAATCTTGCCCATGCGGCAACGTCGAATCTTTCGTTTATACCGTAGCTCAAATGTTTCCCCTCGCTGTCACCGTGCGCACGCTGACTCGGCAGGCAAAGAACAAATCCCATTTTCGAGAACGTCTCGGCGCATGAGCCGAACTCATGTATCGGGTCGGAGCGATAGCCGTGCATCATGAGAAGCACGCCGCGCTCGCTTATATGCTCTTCACACGGAATAAGCCGCGCGAAAAGGCGCAGTCCGTCGTGCGACATTATCGAAATGCGCTCGGCATCCGGCCGTCTTGCTGCGGAATACATCCACCGTCTTCCCTCGGTCAATCTATGACCGAATTTTATTTCGGCACGCGACGGCGTATCGGGAAACGGTTTTTCCCACACGGATATCGTGTCTTTTTTTCTTCTGCGCACGGAAAAGCTGTAAAGCACGTATGCGC
>CAYWTG010000094.1:0-5933 GCA_964461155.1 uncultured Ruminococcus sp. | reverse complement strand
AGAAGAGAGATTTCCGTGCTCTCTGGATCACACGTATTTCCGCACAGGCAAAGGTTTGCGGCATCAACTATTCTCAGCTGATGCACGGCCTCAAGAAGGCAGGCATCAACCTCAACCGTAAGATGCTCGCTGAGCTTGCTGTCGCTGACAAGAAGGCATTTGCAGATATCGTAGAGCTCGCTAAGGCAGCTCTGTAAGAGTCGATAACGAGGGATTCGCGCACACGCGCGAATCCCTTTGAGCATTTTATCGGAGGCAATTTATTTTATGGATAAATACGTTTTTGCCGACGGCACATCGCTTCCGTACATCGCCTCGCGCTCAAATCCCCGCGTCGTCGCGGCATCCCGCCTCGGCGAAAAGAAGTTCCGAGAGAAGAGCGGGATGTTCCTTGCGGAGGGCGCGAAGCTCGCCGACGAGGCGGCCTCGTTCGGGCTTCTTTCGGAGCTTTTCATTCGCGAAAGCGACGCTGTGAGATACGCGTGTCTCGCGAGTGCTGCGCGAGATGTCGGCGGCGAGTGCTTCGTCGTTTCCGACGCGGCCTTTGATAAGATCACGACGGAGAAATCTCCCCAGGGCGTCATTGCGACGGCGAGATTCAGACGCACGAGTCGGGATGTACCGAGTGGCGGGAACATCCTTTTTCTCGACTGTGTGAGAGATCCGGGAAATCTCGGAACGATACTCAGAAGTGCCTGTGCCCTCGGTAACGTGAGCGTCGCGCTTCACTCCTGCGCCGACCTGTACGCGCCGAGAAGCGTGCGTGCGGCGATGGGCGCAATTTTTAAAATCGATATCATCGAGCTCGACTCACCGGCCGAGTTTTTTGAAAAGTGCAAAACGAATGGGCGGCGCGTGCTCGGTGCGGCACTTCACACTGACAGCCTGACGCTCGGCGAATACGAGTGTGAAAGCGACGACGTCATCGTCATCGGCAATGAGGGACACGGGATATCCCCCGAGATCCTTGCGCTGTGCGACGCTTTTGTCACCATACCCATGAACGAGAACACCGAGAGCCTCAACGCCGCGACGGCGACATCCGTTATCCTTTGGGAATACGCGCGTGGACATCGGTTAAAATAAGTATTTGAGGTTGTGTTTTCATGAAGGATTACAGACTTTATTGGATATGGCTCGCGCAGAATGCGGGCTATGCAAGCAAAACTGCCGCGTCCCTCGTGAATATCTTCGGCAACGCCGCGGCTGTCTATGCGGCAAGTGAACGGGAGATCGACTCACGTTGCGCTTCGATGAGCACGCGTGAGCTTACGACGGCAAAGCGTATCGTCGCCGAAAAGAGCCTCGATGAGGCGCAAGCGATACTCGAAGAAGCCGCACGCCTCGGTCAGCGAGTGCTCGTGCCCACCGACTCCGACTATCCGCAGAGCCTCCGCTCTCTGAGAGATGCGCCGATGGTGCTCTACGTGCGCGGCACGCTTCCGCGACTCGACGAGCTTCCCGCCGTTGCCGTTGTCGGTACGCGAAAGATGAGCGACGGCGGCAGACGCAACGCATATGCCATAGGATACGGACTTGCGGCGGGCGGAGTTGTCGTCGTCAGCGGAATGGCACTCGGTATCGACGGCATGGCGCAGTGCGGTGCCGTCAGCGCGGGAGGTCGAACGGTAGCCGTTCTCGGAGGCGGTGCCGACGTCATCTATCCGCGTGATCACGAGAACCTTTATAACACGATATTAAAACGAGGCGCGGTAATTTCCGAGTATCCGCCCGGAACACCGCCCGTCGGCCGCCATTTTCCGATGCGAAACCGCATCATCAGCGGGCTTGCCGCAGGATGCGTCGTGGTCGAGGCCGACATGAAAAGCGGCGCGCTCATTACGGCGCGACACGCGATATATCAGGGCAGACACGTTTTTGCCGTGCCGGGTGACGTGTCGTCGGACGGCGCACAGGGCACGAACAGCCTTATCAAAAACGGAGCGATCATGACCACCTCCGCAGAAGATGTGCTCAATGAGTATGAATTTTTATATCCGCACTCCGTAAGCATGAAATCTTACTTCAAGGCAATGCGCGACATTGAGCTTGAAGCATCGTCGAGCGAGGCGATGGCACGCCTTCGTATTACGGCGAGAGACGGCGACAGACTTTACGGCAAGGGCGCGTTCGGCGGTAAAAGCTCGCGTGTCGGCGAAAAACGCGAAAAGGCCGCCTCGGTAAGCTCACGCGACCGCCGCCACAGCTCGGACGAGGTGAAGTTCGGAAAGAGCGAAGTCGCCGAGAAAAAATCGAAAAAGAGAAAAACGGCACTCGACGAGGCGAGCGTTCGCGAAAACACGCCTGCCGTCGAACCGAGTGCGAAGAGAATAGAGCTCGATTTGCTTGACGAGCTCAATATAAAAGTATATAATCTCATGAAGCCGGACGTTCCGATGATCCCCGATGAGCTTGTGACTCCCGAGCTGTCCGTCAGCGACGTGCTCAGCTCGCTGTCGATGCTCGAGCTTGCGGGAGCAGTTGAGTCGGGTGCCGGCGGATATTTCCTGCGCCGCTCATCGGACGATATCGATTTCGATACGGAGTCGGACGGCGTAAAAGATACGATTTAACGAAAGGGAAACAATAATGCAGAAGCTTGTTATCGTCGAGTCTCCCACAAAGGCTCCGACAATCAAAGGTTATCTCGGCTCGGGCTATAAGGTCGTAGCCTCAAAAGGCCACGTGCGAGATCTCCCGAAGTCAACGCTCGGCGTGGACGTCGACAACAATTTTGAAGCACATTATATAAATATTCGCGGAAAGGGAGATCTTATCCGCGAGCTTAAAAAAGAGGTCAAGGGCGCGGACAAAGTGTTCCTCGCGACGGACCCCGACCGAGAGGGCGAGGCGATCTCGTGGCATCTCGTCAACGCACTCGGCATCGCCCCCGAAAAAGTCAAGAGAATCACATTCAACGAGCTGACAAAGAGCGCGGTCAAAGAAGCGATCAAGAAGCCGAGAAGCATCGACATGAACCTCGTAAATTCTCAGCAGGCGCGCCGTCTTCTCGACCGTATCGTCGGATATAAGCTCAGCCCGTTCCTTTGGAAGACCGTCAGAAGCGGCCTTTCCGCGGGACGCGTGCAGTCCGTCGCGACGCGCATCATCGTCGAGCGTGAAAACGAGATCCGCGCGTTCGTTCCGCGCGAGTATTGGACGGTCGACGCAGACCTCCTCACTCCCGAGGGCAAGGCTTTCACCGCGAAGCTCTACGGACTTGCGGAGGATTCGTCGAAGCTTGAGCTGTCTTGCGAGAGCGAGGCCGACGCGGTCGTAAAAGAGGCTGCGAGCAATCCTTTCTCCGTGCGCGACGTCAAAAAGGGACAGAAATTCAAAAATCCCGCGCCTCCCTTCATCACCTCCACGCTTCAGCAGGAGGCCTCGCGCAAGCTGAACTTCCGCTCGCAGCGCACGATGAAAGTCGCACAGGAGCTTTACGAGGGTATCGACCTCGGCAAAGAGCTCGGCGGCGTGCAGGGTCTTATAACGTACATGAGAACGGACTCTCTCCGCGTTGCCGATGAGGCGAGAGACGCCGCGCGCGAGTATATCTTAAAGCGTTTCGGCGACAGATATTGCCCGGAGAATCCGAGAATTTACAAAGCGAAGAGCGGCGCACAGGACGCGCATGAGGCGATACGCCCCGCACGCGCCGAGATCGAGCCGCAGAAGATCAAAGCCCGCCTGAGCTCAGATCAGTACAGACTTTACAAGCTCATCTGGGATCGCTTTATCGCAAGCCAGATGTCGTCCGCAGAGCTGTCTACCGTTCAGGTCGACATCACCTGCGGAAAGTATCTCTTCCGTTCGAGCGGATACACCGTGAGATTTTCGGGTTACATGGCTGTCTATGAGGAATCGGCGGACGGAGACGATCGCGAAAAATCACTCAGACTTCCTCAGATCAACGAGGGCGCGACCCTCACGGCGGAAGCGGTGACCCCCGAACAGCACTTTACAGAGCCGCCCGCAAGATACACCGAGGCGTCACTCATCAAGTTCCTCGAAGAAAAAGGCATCGGCCGCCCGAGCACGTATTCCACGATCATAACGCTCATCGTTTCGCGCGGCTATGTCAAGAGAGTCGGCAAGACGCTCCACCCCACGCCGCTCGGAGAGGTCACGACGAAGCTTATCTGCGAGAAATTCCCCGATATCGCCGACTACCAGTTTACCGCCATGATGGAGTCGAAGCTCGACTCTATCGAGGACGGAAAATATACGATGAATGAGGTACTCTCGTCGTTCTACGACGGATTCAAGGTCGAGCTCGAGCACGCGCTTGAATCGGTTTCGCGCGACGACATCGCGCTTCCCGTTGAGGAGACAGACATCGTCTGCGAAAAGTGCGGTTCCAAAATGATCGTCAAGGAAGGCAGATTCGGCAAATTCGCCGCCTGCCCTAACTATCCGCAGTGCAAGAACACAAAGCCGCTCTCGAAGGACGGCACGGCAGTCGAACAGGAAGCGGCCGCTCCCACGGGAATGAAGTGCGAAAAGTGCGGCGCGGATCTTGTGCTCCGCACGGGAAGATTCGGAAGCTTTTACGCGTGCTCCGCTTATCCGCAGTGTAAGTACACAAAGCCCATCACAAAGCCGCTCGGCGTTAAATGTCCCGACTGCGGCAACGATATAGTAACGAAGTTCGGCAAGAACCGCAGCGTCTTCTACAGCTGTGAGAAATACCCCGAGTGCAAGTTCTCCTCGTGGGATATTCCCACAAACGAGAAATGTCCCCTCTGCGGAGATATGCTCATGAAGAAAAAGGGCAGAGGACAGCTCGTGTGCAGAAATGCCGACTGCTCGTATAAAGCGGAAGCTCCCGCAGAAAACGAAAGCGAAGAAAAGTAAATCGCGGAGATCATATGAACGGAATTTATGTAATAGGCGCGGGACTCGCGGGTTGCGAGGCCGCATATCAGGCGGCGTCTCTCGGAGTGCCCGTCACCCTGATCGAAATGAAGCCTCACCGCCGCTCGGCGGCGCATAAGGTCGACACTCTCGCGGAGCTCGTATGCTCGAACTCCCTCAGAAGTGCCGATGTCACAAACGCGTCCGGACTTCTGAAAGAAGAGCTGCGCCGAATGGGCTCGCTCATAATGGAGGCGTGCGACAACAGCCGCGTCTCCGCAGGCGGCGCGCTCGCCGTCGACCGAAACAGCTTTTCGCAGTACGTGACGGACAAGATCGAAAATCATCCGCTCATCACGTTGCGCCGCGAGGAGGCAACACAGATCCCGCAGGACGCCGTGTGCATTATCGCGACAGGCCCGCTCACGTCAGACGCACTCGCCGAGCGCATAGGCGAGCTTATCGGCGGCGACAGCCTCTACTTCTTCGACGCGGCGGCACCGATCGTGTCCTTTGATTCGATCGATATGTCAAAGGCGTTCTTCGCCTCGCGCTACGGAAAGGGCTCCGCCGATTATATCAACTGCCCGATGACACGCGAAGAGTACCTCGCGTTTTGGGAGGCTCTCTGCACGGCCGAGGAAGCACCGCTTCACGAAGCCGACGCGGGACTGAAAATCAAAGTTTTCGAGGGATGTATGCCCGTTGAGGTCATGGCGCGTCGCGGAGAGGACACGCTCCGCTTCGGCCCGATGAAGCCCGTCGGCATTACAAATCCCGAAACGGGAGAGACATACTACGCCGTGGTTCAGCTCAGACGCGAGAATGAGCAGGGAGAGATGTTCAATATCGTCGGATTTCAGACGCATCTCAAATTCCCCGAGCAGAAAAGAGTCTTCGGCATGATACCGGGACTTGAAAACGCGGAATTTCTGCGTTACGGCGTGATGCACAGAAACACGTTTATAAATTCACCAGAGCATCTCGACCGAGACTGGTCGCTTCGCCGCGACAGACGCATCCGCTTTGCGGGTCAGATGACGGGAGTCGAGGGATATATCGAGTCCGCAGCGTCCGGC
>CAYWTG010000093.1:0-6030 GCA_964461155.1 uncultured Ruminococcus sp. | reverse complement strand
CCGAGCGAGCAAAGAAGCATCATTCCGCCCGCGCGCCAGACCTCTGACATCGCGCTTCCGGGCGTTTCTATGAGGACGGTGATCTCATTCATGTACTGAGGCATCGTCATATCGAGCCACACCTGTGTTACGATGAAAACAACACAACACAAAGCGTAGCACCAATCCTGCCATTTCATTTTCTTTAGTATCTTAAACATGGTATTTCCCCCTTGTAAAGTTTTTCTAACTCGGTTAGATAATTTGTCTTAAAACAAAGCAGGCGCAACTGTCTGCTTTTTCATGTCAAACATCAACATCGGGCTTTTTTATCGCCGCGTGTATCTCTTTCGATATCTCGGCAAATTCAAGCATTCTTTCCATGCCGACGCGATCGATGATCGACGCGATATTTCGGTACAGATTCTCCCTGAGTCGGTCTGCGGTCTCTTTGCCTCTCTCCGACAGTTTGACTACGACGACCCGTCGATCTTCAATATCCGGTTCCTTTTCGATGAGTCCTTTTGCTTCCATTTTCTTGAGAAGCACCGCCACCCGCGCCGTGCTAACGTGCATGAGTGTGCTGATCCTACCCGCCGTTACTTTGCCGTCCGCCTCGTTCAGTATCTTCAAAATGGCTCGAATGCCGGCGACATTCATGTCGGCCTTTTGAAAATGCTCCGACGGCGGTGCTTTTTTAAGCTTATCAAGTAACAGCTCGATCTCCTCCGTACTTGCCATACGTTCGCCTCCGTTCTTTTTTCGCTAACTGGGTTAGATTATACCACATTCATATCCCGAGTTTAATGTACAATATGTGAACAGTGTGTAAAAGCTCAAAAAATCATCCATCAAGCATGATTTTATCGCGCTTTGGGAGATGATGTGAGACAGTATTTCGTTTTTTCGAGTTTCCGCTTTATACCGCGCCGTTCGAGATACTCGACGACTCCCTCGGTGTCGGACGCGCGTTTTCGTCACACTCGACTTTAGCTGCCTCGCCGCATTCGATGATGTTCTCTCTGGCGAGCGTCCGTATGCGAGCAATTTGATCCGCACGAAGTAGCAGTAAATCCGATGTAAAAATGTGCGTAGATAAAAATATTTCACACGCAAAGTTAAAATGCCGAATAATTGAAAACAAACTGTTAACTATAGGGCTCGCCCATTGCAAAAATGAACGATTTGTGTATAATATATGATAGAACTTTGTTTTAAAGTGAAAGGATTTAAGAACGTAATGAAAAAAGAGACATCGGTCACCTCCGAGGTCAAGCTTGAAAAGAAGCTGAATCCTCTGAACGTATGGGCTCTCGCTTTCGGATGTATCATCGGTTGGGGCTCGTTCGTCAATCCCGGCAAAAAATTTCTCCCGAACTCGGGCACGCTCGGCACGATCATCGCCATGGTGCTCGGCGCACTCATCATGATCATCATCGCGATGAGCTACAGCTACATGGTTCCGAAATATCCCGAGGCGGGCGGTGAGTTCACATTTACAAAGCGATGCATCGGCAATCGCAGCGCGTACATATGCGGTTGGTTTTTGCTCGCGGCGTACCTTACAAACGTCCCGATGAACTCAACGGCTCTCGGCCTCATCGTCGACGGTATATTCGGCGACGTACTCAAATTCGGCTTCCACTACTCTATCGCGGGATTTGAAATTTACTTCGGTGAAATGGTATTTGCGACGCTCATTCTTGTACTGTTCGGCGTCTTCTGCATCAAGGGAGTAAAGGTCGCAGGCATCGTGCAGACGATCCTTGCCATCACTCTCGCGATCTGCGTGTTCACGCTCACCGTCTCGGCACTTCTCAGCGACAAAACATCGCTTGATAACTTAAAGCCGTTTTTCGGATTCGAAAAATCCGCGGCCGCCGAGGCTTACCGTGCGGCGGGCATCGTCGACACCTCACTTTACGAGCACAACGACAAAATGTCGATCTTCTCATCAGTTCTCGCAACGCTCGCCATCGCTCCGTGGGCTTTTGTCGGCTTCGACACGATCCCGCAGGCAGCCGAGGAATTTAAGTTCTCGGCACGTCGTGTCAATGTCATCATGACAGTGGCTATCATCTTCGGATGCTTCGTTTACAGTGCGAACAACACAATCACAGCGGCGGCTCTCGAAAACTGGCCCGAGCTCATCGCGACCGACAGTTCTTCGTGGCTTCTCCTCACGGCGGCCGAAAAACTTCTCGGCATCCCGGGCAAGGCACTCGTCGGAACGGCGGTTCTTTGCGCGGTGCTCTCGGGAATCATGGGATTTTACATGGCTTCCTCGAGACTTATGTACTCGATGTCGCTCGACGGATATCTCCCTACAGTCTTCGGAAAGCTCGACGCCCGCAGCAAGACCCCGCGTAACGCGATCCTCTTCTGTATGCTCATCTCACTCTCAGGCCCAATTCTCGGTCGTGAGGCACTCGGCTGGTTCGTCGATATGTCGGCGATCGGCGCGTCGATTGGCTACGGCTTCACCTGCCTTTGCACGATCATAACGCTTAAACGTGACGGAGACAACAAAAAAGGACTTTACGTCCTTGCCGCGCTCGGCACGGTGTTTTCCGTGATGTTTATGATCCTCCAGCTCATCCCGATCCCCGGACTCGAGTCTGTACACTTCTGCCGCGAGTCCTACCTCATGCTCGTTGTCTGGTGCGTCATCGGACTTGCTTTCTACTTGTCCCGCCGCAAGAAAATTCACGAGCTTACGTTAAATAAATAAAATTCGCCCTCGAGCAAAATCACGTGATGTGCTCGGGGGCAATGTTTTAGAAGTAACGGTATTTCTTTCTTTTAATAAAGAGGAACAGCACGCTGAGCACAACTGCCGCAAGCTCAGCCGCAACGATCGAGAACCACACGCCGTCTATTCCGAACAAAGCGGGAAGTATAAGCACCGCTGCCACCTGAAAAACAAGTGTGCGCAAAAACGAGATCAGTGCGGAGGTGAGTCCGTCGTTGAGAGCCGTGAAAAAGCCGGAAGAGAATATCGCATATCCCATGAACATAAACGAAAGCGAGAAAATGCGGAAGCCGTGAACGGTCAGCTTCACAAGCTCGGCATCGTAGCCCACGAATATCTTCGCAAGCGGATACGCCAAAGCCTCTGCGGCACCGATCATGGCCGCGCCGAATATGCCGATCATTATAAGGCTGCGTTTAAGAAGTCCTTTGAGCTCGTCGTGATTCTGCGCACCGTAATTATATCCCGTGACGGGTGCCGTGCCTATCGTATATCCCATGAACGCCGCAGAGAAGATCATACTGACGTACATCATAACGCCGTAAGCGGCGACTCCGTCCTCGCCTGCCGTTGCGAGAAGCTGTATATTGTAAAGCATACCGACGACGCTCATCGAAATATTGCTCATAAACTCCGACGATCCGTTCGTGCAGGCTCTGACTATCGCGCCGAAATCAAGCTCCGCGCGTCCGAGCTTCAAAATACTGTTGTTTTTCCGCGCGAAGTAGAATATCGGAAGCGCACCTCCGACGACCTGGCTCAGCGCGGTAGCCACGGCCGCGCCCGCAAGCTTATATTCCTGCGGAAGTAAGATAACGAGCAGTGCGTCGAAGACGATATTCGTGCACCCCGCGCTTACCGTCACGACAAGGCCGAGCTTCGGCTTCTCAGCCGTTACGAAGAACGACTGGAACATAAGCTGAAGCACGTTAAACGGAAGCACCGAGAGAATAATGCGCGAATAAAGCACGGCGCACTCGAGCATCTCGCCCTCCGCACCGAGAAGCGACGCTATCGGACGAACAAATATTATCGCGACAACCGCAAAGACAACGCTGAACGCGGCGGCGACGTATACAAAGAGCGAAAAGTAATGATTTGCCTTGTCGCTTCTTCCCTCTCCGAAATTCTTTGCGACTATCGCCGAGCCGCCCGTGCCGAACATGAGTCCGACCGTCGACAGGATCATCAAAAACGGCATGATCAAATTGATCGCCGCAAACGGTGTCTTTCCCGCAAAATTTGAAACGAAAAATCCGTCGACGACGCTGTATATCGACGCAAAGATCATCATACCGATCGTCGGTAGTGTAAACCTTATCAGCCGCCTGTATGTAAAGTGGTCGGATAACTGAATCTGCTCTTTCATATTTACTCCCGTTCCGCCGCAGTTTTGCGGCATTTTGATTTACATAAAAATCGCTTCTTCGCGCTTTGACTTTAAAGAAGCTTTATCTGCTCACCGAGCGAGCCTATATATTTATTCATAAGCCGCAAGTACTCCGAAAGCTCTTCTTTGCTCCAGCATCTCACAGCACACGCCTCCGCGTCCAAAAGCCTGATCGCTGTCCGCTCGACGTATTCGTGCCCCGCCGCGCTCAGATACACACGCTTTGATTTTTTGCCGTCAGCTTCAAGATAAAGAATATCGTCACTCTCAAGCCGACGCAGTGCGGAGTTTACCGTCTGCTTTGTTATTCCCGCGTTGCGGCAGACATCGGAAAGAAGACAGCCGTCGCCAAGCTCGCAAACGGCATAAAGAATGCGCAAAACGCTGTCCGGCATATCAAATCGTCGCGCGGCGCAGTGATAAAGCATATCGAGCTCACCCGCAAGTGTATTGAGCTGTCGCACGACACCGTAATATTCCTTTTCCAAATCATCACCCCCAAACGCGCACCGATATATTATAGTACGATTTCGTACCATTGTCAATGCTTTTCCCGAGAAACTTCAGCTTGATTTTCCCCTTTAACAAAACTTTAACATTTGAATGCTATACTATATACGCAAAATGAAGATCGGAGGCTTTTATCATGTTTAAGATACTTGTGCTTGAGGATGATCGTGAACTGAACCGCACGGTGTGCTCATTTCTAAATAACAGCGGATATGAAACTGTAGGTTGCTTTGACGCGGATTCGGCATATGACGCCATGTACGAAAACGTCTTCGACCTTGTCGTTTCGGACATAATGATGCCGGGTGTCGACGGATTTGAGTTTGCCAAAAGCATCCGTGAGGACAACTCCGACATTCCGATATTATTTATGACGGCGCGCGACGACATCGCCTCAAAGCAACGCGGTTTTCGCATCGGTGTCGACGACTACATGGTAAAGCCGATAGATCTCGACGAGCTGTTTCTGCGCATCGGCGCACTGCTTCGCCGTGCCAAGATCGCATCATCGAGAAAGCTCGAGGTCGGGATGTTTGTGATGGATGCCGACGAGCATACCGCGTACCTCGGTGATGAGGAGATCCCCCTGACGAACCGTGAGTTCAGCATACTTTACAAGCTTCTGTCGTACCCTAAGAAAACTTTCACGCGCTCACAGCTCATGGATGAGTTTTGGGACGCGGACACGGAAAGTGCGCCGCGAGCGGTCGACGTTTATATGACAAAGCTCCGCTCAAAGCTCTCCGAGTGCACGGATTTCGAGATAAAGACCGTGCATGGTCTCGGCTACAAGGCGGTAATAAAGTGAAGCGCGAAAAGCTCATACGAAACATTCTTCGAGGAGCGTACCATTATCTGCTGTTTTTCATACTCGTCGCCGTCCCCGTGAGCTGCACGATGTCCGTGTTCGTCAGCATACTCTCGCGCGAGCTTGACCTTGTGCTGACGGGCGAGAATTTAAATCGCGCGGCGAAGCTCACTTTTCTCAGCGTCGCGGCTCTCACGCTCGCCATAACGCTCATAGACGTGTTGCGCCGTCATCTCACAACGACAAGGATCACAAAACGCATAGCGGACGCGACGCGCGAGGTGGTAAAGGGGAATTTCGACACGCGCATTTCCCCCGTGGCGCATTTCGCGACGGATGACAACTACAATGAGATAATCGACTGCTTTAACAAAATGGCAAAAGAGCTCGGCAGTCTCGAGACGCTCAGATGCGACTTTATCGCAAACGTGTCCCACGAGATGAAAACACCGCTCGCCGTGATGCAAAACTACGGAACGCTTCTGCAAGCTCCGACGCTCAGTGA
Source organism: uncultured Ruminococcus sp. (assembly GCA_964461155.1). Taxonomy (GTDB): domain Bacteria; phylum Bacillota; class Clostridia; order Oscillospirales; family CAG-272; genus RUG11130. The sequence continues at coordinate 86 of CAYWTG010000093.1, read as the reverse complement.
TGAAAAGCGGCTCGAATACGCCAAAGGCGTGACCGACGGCTCGAGGCGCATGGCCGATATGATGACGAATATATTAAAGCTGAATC
>CAYWTG010000092.1:0-6145 GCA_964461155.1 uncultured Ruminococcus sp. | reverse complement strand
CAGGTCATCTGTGTCACACATTCGCCGCAGATCGCCGCGCTTGCCGACGCACACTATCTCATAAGCAAAAACGAAGTCGCCGGCAGAGCCGAGAGCTCTGTAAGACTTCTCTCCGACACCGAACGAGTTGACGAGATATCACGCATCATCGGCGGCATAAATGTCACCGACAAGCAAAGAGCGGCGGCACGTGAAATGCTCGCCGAGGGAAAAGTATCAAATGGAAAAACGATATAAGCATATCTTATTTGATGCAGACAATACTTTATTCGACTTTGACGTGGCCGAGAAAAAAGCATTTCTTTCGCTCTCAACGATAAATGGTGAAGTTTTCTGCGAGGATAACTACAGCCTTTATCATGAGATAAACGACTCGGCATGGAAACGGCTCGAGAGAGGGGAGATCACAAAGACTCAGCTGAAGACTCTCCGCTTTGCCGAGCTTTATCGCGCGCTGTCGCGTGATGAGAAGCCGGGCGAGATCGAGCGTGTGGTCGAAAGCTATCCGAGGTTTCTTTCACGCGGAACGGATCTCATCGACGGAGCACTTGAAACCGTAAAAAAGCTTTCACACGATTACGACTTATACATCATAACAAACGGCCTTTACGATGTCCAGAGCGCGCGCTTTGCGGCATCCGAACTTGTGCCGTATATAAAAGAGCTTTTCATATCGGAGAAGATAGGATATGAAAAGCCGAGCAGACAGTATTTCGACCACGTGCTCACCGCCATCGGTGACCCGAAGCGCGAGAACTACCTCGTCGTGGGCGATTCTCTCACATCGGATATCGACGGTGCCGTAGGTGCAAGCATTGACTGCGTGTTTTTCGATAAAAAGGGAAGCGGGGTTGGTACTCGCCGCCCGACCTACACGATCACGAGCATATCTCATCTTGTCGGTATTGTCTGATACTGTTACCGAAAGGATCATAATATGAATGATAACATAGTCTCTCTCGTCGAGCGTGTTTGTGCTCGCGGAGATATAGATATAAAAAGAGATGAACCGCTATGTGTGCATTGCACGTTCAGAATCGGCGGACGTTGTGCGATATACGCCTCGCCCGCAAACGCAGAACAGCTCGTGTTCCTCATTAAAAACGCGACGGAGCTCGGAGTAAAATATTTCATTCTCGGCCACGGAAGCAATCTTTTGTTTGACGATGACGGCTACGACGGAATTGTGATCTCGACTGAGAAAATGAACAATATCGAGCTTCAAGGTGACGAGATCGTCGCCGAGTGCGGGGCACTCCTTACAGTGTGCGCCGTTACGGCAAGAGACGCGTCATTATCCGGAATGGAGTGCCTTTACGGCATTCCGGGGAGCATCGGCGGTGCGGTCTTCATGAACGCGGGTGCGTATGAGGCGCAGATGAGCGATGTTGTGACGGAGACGACATATCTTGACCGCGAGACACTCGAGGTATGCCGTGTCGTAGGAAACGAGCAACATTTCGGCTACAGGACGAGCATTTTCCGCGAGAACGGCGGTATCGTGCTGTCGGCACGCTTAAAGCTCCATGCGGATGACCGCGAGGCGATCTCAGAGCGTATGGCCGACTACAAGCGTCGCCGCATCGAAAAACAGCCCCTTGAATATCCGAGCGCGGGCAGTGTGTTTAAAAGATACCCCGGAACGTACACCGCAAAGCTCATCGACGAGGCAGGCCTCAAAGGTAGCTTTGTCGGCGACGCACAGGTCTCGGAAAAGCACGCGGGATTTATAATAAATCGCGGAAGCGCGACATCGTCCGACGTGAAAGAGCTGATTCGCCGAATCAAGGCGGCGATCCGCGAGAAAAACGGCATTGATATCGAGACTGAGATAATCGAAGTTAAATAATATGAAAAAGTTGTCATACAGTGCCACAGTCAAAGAGACACTGGAAACGGCAGAGATTAAGAAAAAGTGTTGTCGGCATATGCTTTCGGACACCCTGGCGGCATTTGAAGACGGCCGCACAGACGAGCTTTCCGCACTGTTTATAAAAAGCGAGAAATGTGCGGGATGTCTTAGATATTTTCTCGCGGCAAGCTTTATTGCACGCGGAAGCATAACAGACCCCGAGAAGCGAAATCACCTTGATTTTGCATTCGATGATGAGAAAGAGCTCGAGACGGTGTACCGTGCCCTGACCGTGGCGGGATTTGACGCGAAAAGGACGACACGCCGCTCACGCGAGGTATTATATTTCAAGGATAACGACAGAATCGGCGACCTTTTAGCGTATCTCGGCGCGACGCGTGCGGCGTTTGACGTTATGAATGCCAAGATCGTGAACGACATCCGCAACAACACGAATCGCCTTGTAAACTGTGACACGGCCAATATCGAAAAAGCCCTCAGCGCGTCGCGAAAGTACGTTGACGCGATAGCCTTCATAAGAGAACACGGCGGCATCGACTCGCTTCCGCATGAGCTTCGCGAGGCCGCACAGCTTAGAACAGATTTTCCGCAGGCCTCTCTCGGAGAGCTTGCCTCAAAATGCAGTCCTCCGATCACAAAATCGGGAATGAAGCACAGGCTCGAAAAACTTCTCGCCGCGTCCGAAGAGCTGAAAAGCCGACTTTGACCACATTATAAACGAAAGGCGGTGCCGTAAATGAGCGATGAATTTGTACACCTGCATCTTCACTCGGAATACAGCTTGCTCGACGGAGCTTGCAGAATATCCGATATTCCGCGCGCGGCGGCGGCGGCGGGGCACAAGGCTGTCGCGCTGACCGATCACGGCGTTATGTACGGTGCCGTGGAGTTTTACAACGCCTGCCGAAAAGAGGGAATAAAGCCTATCATCGGTTGCGAGGTATACCTTGCTCGACGATCCATGAATGACCGCGACAGATATCTCGACAGCCACAGTTACCACCTCGTTCTTCTCGTGAAAAACGAGAAAGGCTACAAAAATCTCACAACACTGTGCTCGAAGGCTTTCACCGACGGATTTTATTCAAAGCCGCGTGTCGACATTGAGCTCCTCCGCGAGCATTCCGAGGGACTTATCGCGCTTTCCGCGTGCCTTGCGGGGTATATTCCGCGAGCTATAGTTGCGGGAAACTACGAGGACGCGATATTGCACGCCCGACTTATGAATGAAATATTCGGAGACGGGAATTTCTATCTTGAGCTTCAAGACCACGGCATCGCCGAACAGGCGACGGTAAATCGCGCGATAGCGGAAATATCGGCCTCAACGGGGATACCCATGGTCGCGACGAACGACGTCCACTATATTCGCCGTGAGGATGCCGACAGCCAAGCGATACTCCTTTGCATACAGACAAACAACGTAATCACCGACGGTCGCCCCGTCGGATTCGAGAGCAATGAGTTTTACTATAAAAGCACAGATGAGATGCGCGAGCTTTTCGGCGCGTTTGACGGTGCTGTCGAAAATACGTCGCGCGTTGCCGAGATGTGTAATTTCGATTTTGAGTTCGGCAATACGAAACTGCCGAGATTTGTACCGGAAAACGGAATGGCTCCCGACGATTACCTGAAAAGCCTCGCAGAAGCCGGTCTTCGTCGTCGGGTAGACGCGGGACATATAGTGTTCGACAGTCGAAATTCCGAAAGTGTTTACCGTGAGCGGCTCGAATATGAGCTGTCGGTCATCTGCAAGATGGGCTACTCGCAGTATTATCTCATCGTTTGGGATTTCGTGAATTTCGCGAAAAGCCGCGATATTCCCGTGGGTCCCGGCAGAGGCTCCGGTGCCGGTAGCCTTGTCGCGTATCTTATCGGTATCACCGATGTCGACTCGATAAAGTTCGATCTCCTTTTCGAGAGATTTCTCAATCCCGAGCGCGTCAGTATGCCTGACTTCGACATCGATTTTTGCTACGACAGGCGCGATGAGGTCATCTCATATGTTAAAGAAAAATACGGCGACGACCACGTCGTGCAGATAATAACATTCGGAACGCTTGCCGCTCGTGCTGCGGTTCGCGATGTCGGACGAGCACTCGGAATGTCGTATGCCGATGTCGACCGTGTCGCTCGCGAGATACCGCAAGAGCCCGGGATGACGCTTGAGCGCGCAATGAAAGACAACTCCGATCTCAGAGAAATGTACTCGTCGGACTCCAAAGTTCGTCATCTCATCGACACGGCGAAAGCCCTCGAGGGAATGCCGCGACACGCCTCGACCCACGCGGCGGGCGTTGTTATCACCGACCGTCCCGTGACGGAATATGTTCCGATCTCGGTAAACGGCGGTGTTGCCGTGACTCAGTACGACATGGACACGGTCGCCGCTCTCGGCCTTTTGAAGTTTGACTTTCTCGCACTCAGATATCTCACGATAATCCACACAGCCGAGAAAGAGATCGCTCGCAATGATAAAAATTTCGACCTTTCCGCAGTCCCGATCGACGACGCGGCGACATATGAGCTGATCTCGGCAGGGCAGACCGACGGCGTTTTTCAGCTTGAGTCGCGCGGAATGAGGCAGATGCTCACACAGCTTCGCCCCGAGAATATCGATGATATAATAGCCGCCATCGCTCTCTACAGACCGGGGCCGATGGACTCGATACCGAAATATATCGACGCACGCCACGGAAAGAGCGTCGTCAGCTACAAAATTCCCGCGCTCGCGGATATACTTGATGTGACCTTCGGCTGCATCGTATACCAAGAGCAGGTCATGCAGATCTTCCGCTCCATCGCGGGATATTCATTCGGACACGCGGATATAGTGCGCCGTGCGATTTCAAAGAAAAAAGCAGACGTGCTCATGAGCGAAAGAGAAGCGTTTCTTAACGGCGCGGTCGAGCACGGCACAAGCCGAGATGACGCCGCCGAGCTGTTTGAAGATATCGTAAGCTTCGCAAACTACGCGTTCAATAAGTCTCACGCGGCTTCTTATGCGGTCTTGTCGTTCAGAACAGCGTATCTTAAAGCGCATTATCCGCGCGAGTATTACGCCGCGCTCATGACATCCGTCTTCGGTTCTGCCGCGAAAATTGCCGAATACACCGCCGAGTGCAAGCGCATGGCCATTCGCGTGTTGCCGCCCGACGTAAACTCGAGCAGATCGTATTTCTGCGTCGAAGACAGAGACATCCGATACGGGCTTCTCGCACTCCGCAACATCGGTTGCTCATTTGTCGATTCGCTCGTCGAAGAAAGAAATCTCGGCGGACGCTTTAAAAATTTCGATGACTTTGTGACGCGCATGAGACGACGCGACATGAACAAAAAACAGCTTGAAATGCTGATAAAGTCTGGCTCGCTCGACAGCCTCGGCGCAAGACGAAGTCAGCTGCTTGCGGTCTATGAGGCAGTCATGGACAAATCTGCCGTTTCATCCGACGAAACGCAGATCGATATGTTCTCGTCCTCGGACGTTGCACCACCCGAAAACACCGCGACCGTCATGCCGGATATCCCTGAGTTTTCCGCGCGTGAAAAGCTTCTCTTTGAAAAGGAGTGTTCCGGTGTGTATCTCTCGGGGCATATCCTCGATGACTACGAAAGCTCGATTTCCGGTGCACGCGTTAACTTCATCGGCGATATAATAGCTGCCTTTTCCGACAGCGTCGACGCCGAGCGTGATATCCCGCCGCTTCGCGACTCGTCAAGAGTCAAGGTCGCGGCGATAGTCAGCGCGAGAAAAAACAAGACTACGCGTAGCGGTGAAAATATGGCATTTGTCACGCTTGAGGACAGAACCGGTGAGATCGAGCTTATATGCTTTGCATCGACCTTTTCGGAGCTCGGATATCTTCTTACCGTCGGAAGCGTGCTTATGATAGACGCTCAGGTAAGTTTGAAAGACGACAGCGAACCGAAGCTGATTCTGCGGCGCGCCGAAGTCATGAAAACAGACGCCGAGCTTTCAACCGAAAAGAAAAAAGCCCCTCGGCTTTATCTGAAAGTCTCGAGCAGGGACTCCGAAGCGTTCAAACGCGCGTACAGCTTTGTCTCGATCTTCGACGAGGGCACGACGTCGGTCATCTTTTACGACGCCGCCGAAAAGAAGTATCTCGGCGATATTATCCTGAGTTGCACGGTTGATGATTTTATTATCGGCGAGCTTTCGGAGCTTCTCGGACGTGAAAACGTCGTTTATAAATAAGTATATTTTTTCGAAAATGCGTATTTATTATAATATTTCGTCATCTGTTTACACAG
>CAYWTG010000091.1:0-6188 GCA_964461155.1 uncultured Ruminococcus sp. | reverse complement strand
ATCCCTGCACCGCGTCGCAGTGGACGTGACAGGCGGGATGTGCGGCTTTTATCACTGCGGCAGCGCGTTTTACGTCGTAGAGCGCACCCGTTTCGTTATTTACCAGCATTAAAGCCGCGAGCGCGACATTTTTGTTTTCGAAAAGCACGCGCGAGAGAAAGTCAAAATCAAGCTCGCCGTCACGCGTGGGAATACGCTCGACTTGCCACCCTTTTTCGCAAAGCCTTTCGGCACATCGCTCGACGGAGGGGTGTTCTCCGTCGGTTATTATTATAACGGGGGTACCGAGGCGTGCGCAGTTTTTCGCCTCGGCATAGCCGAGAATTGCCGTACAGTTCGACTCCGTGCCGGATGAAGTGAATACAACGCGGCCGTACTCGCGTCCCGCGCGGCGTGCGCCGATGCACTCGGCAAGAGCGGCGCGTGAGCTCTCCAATAGTCTTTTCGCCTCGACGCCGAGCGCGTGCACCGACGACGGATTTCCGTATACGCGAAGCGCATCCTCTGCGGCACGAACGGCAATCGTCGACGGTTCGGTCGTCGCGCTGTTATCAAGATAGTGTATCATTATTTAAAGCGGAACTCCTCGACTATGCGGTACGCGTCCGAGCTGTGCTCCTCGAAGAGCTCGGGCGTTGTGGAGTAGGTGATGACGTACACATATCCGCTCTTTACAGCGGCGGTCTGGCGGTACATTCTCGCCTCGCCGCCGAGAGTTGCCGTGAAGACGTACTCTTTCGCGTTTACGCCGTCGATGACGGTATCGCTTACGGATTCTTCCTTATAGTCGTCAAAGCCCGCCTTGAGATCCTCGAGCTGACGCTCGTACCAAGTGTCAACGGTGTCGTCGCTGTACTCGAGAGTCCAAGAATATGCGCCGACGTTCGAGCGGTCGGAGGAGGACACGTGAGCCGTGGTCGCGCCGGTCTGAAGATCGACGGTCCAGTCTTCGGGAATATACATATAATAGTTTGCGGCATCTCCCGAAGCGAGCATCATTCCGTCGGGGACTCCGTTGTCGGACTTGCCGCAGGAGGCAAGCGTCGCGCAAAGAAGGATAGCGCAAATTGCAAGTGTCAAAAGTTTTTTCATATCAAATCTCCGTTGTCATTCGCTGTCTGTGCCGACGGCGAGAACTTCATATCGTTAACAGTATACTATATTTTATCGCACGGCGACGCTCATTTCAAGACAAATTTGTTAATATATCGTCTCGAGAGTATTAATCTGTCAATATTCGGGGTCGCACGGCGGCACGAAGCGGCGCGTTCCGCCCTCCTCGTACCAGTTGTAGACTTTCTCCTCGCCTTTCACGAGATATCTCTCGGGCGCGGTGTTCTCCATCCAGTCGACGGGGATCATCTCTTCCGCCGCATTTGCCGAAAGACGCAACGCCTCTCGCATATCGCGCTCGATCTCGTCGGTCATGAGATCGGGGTCGGCCGAGATGAACAGTGCCGTTCCGCTGTCGCCGACGGCGCGGAGCCATTCGCGGTTCTGCTTCCAATCGATTCGTCCGGCGTGACTTGCGCAGTCCGCGTCGCACAGATAGAAGATCCCGTTTTGCATCATGCGGAAAGCGAGTGCGTTCACGCCGCATATACGCGTGCGCTCGAAGTGGCGACCGCTCGTGTCGTGACCCGTACGCGACAGGTGCACAAGTCCCGCAGAAAGGTGCGAGACGGTATTACAGCCGATTATCACGGTTTCGTTCCCCGCCGCCTCGCGCACGGCGCGGTAAAGCTCGGTCACGATCTCGGCCGTGGTGCGGGAGCGGTCGCGGAAGCTCCATCCGTTTTTCGCAAGGTACGTATCGCGCTCGCCTCCGTACACGCCGAACGCGTCAAATACGGTGAAGTCGTGCTTTATGAGGCGGTATCCCCACTCTACAAAGCGTTCGGTGTCGCGGCGAACCTTTTCGATGACCTCGGGGAGCGACGGGTCGAGCACGTCGGGACGCGACGGTATGCGATACTCGTCGCCGAGCGTTTCGTGTCGGCTGTCGTTAAGATATCTCACCCAAAGTCCCGGAATGACGTTTTCTTCTCTCATTTCGCGTGCGAGACGCGCCATGTCGGGGAATTTTTCGTTTCCGCGATCCCACGGCCCGTCGCAGGGATTTCTCTGCCATCCGTCGTCGATGACGCAGTACGGACGATTCTCTATTCCCTCGGTGAGGGACGAAATAAGACGTGCGTCACGGAGAATCTGCTCATGCGAGCTGTTTCCGACGGCGTAGTACCAGTTGTTCGAGCCGTAGATCATATGAGACGGAGAAATGCCGTCGCGGCACATCTCGCGGCAGGCCGCGCGTCCGGCTTCATATGCCGACACGTCGAAATGATCGCTCATCAGGACGCGGCACAGCTCGACGCGGCGACCGCCGAGGAGCACTCCGTCACCGCCGCAACGCACGTCGAGCCACAAAGTCACGCCGCGCGTGTCGTACTGCCACGAGCACACGGCCGCGGGGCGCACCTCGACGCCGAAGCATTCGGTATGTCTGCCCGAGAAGTCGCGAACGCTGTCGCTTCCGTTTGAGACGAGCATATACCACGGCATAAATCTCTGTGGGACGACTCCGCGCCACTCGAGCTCGCCGTATGTTCGCTCCCATGTATCTCCCATTATGCGCACGACGTCGCGCCTTTTTTCATCCTCGGTGAAATTCCAGCGCAGACGGATGTGAAAAAGAGGCGAGCTCTCGGCGGCGACCGAGACGGCCAGTCTGTCATCCTCAAGTTTCAGCGACAGCGAAACGTCGCCCGCGCCCGTCTCTCCGTCGCGCACGTCAAGCTCGACGCCTCCGTCGATGGCGGTAAATATTCTGATTTTATCGGGTAATCTGATCTTCAAATTTCGTTCTCCTTTGCACCTTTACGAAAAAGCGGGGTCTGTCGCACGTTTTTCCTGCGGCAGACCCCGTATCGGGTCACAGCGAAGCTTATTCTGCCGAGGTATCCGGCTTATGCTTCAACATCATCGAGTGTGGGAAGCGGCATTCCGGCGGGAGTTTCCACTGCGGGTGCGCTGTCAAAATCCTTTTTTGCGGGGATGTCGGCCGACGGCTTGTCTCCGCCTGCGGGAACAGTCTTATTCTGCGGCGCACGGCGTCCCGTCTTGCGCTTCTTGTTCTGGAGCTGCTTGTCCGCGCCCTCATAGGTGATGATTATCTTGCGGTTAACATCCGAGCCGACGGAATGTGTCGCAACGTCGGGGAAATCCTGAAGCTCGGAGTGGATGATGCGTCTCTCGTAGGGGTTCATCGGCTCGAGGAAGACGTTCTTCTTATACTTTACCGCACGGTTCGCCATGCGAACGGCAAGCGAACGGAGAGTTTCCTCTCTCTTTGCGCGGTAGTTTGCGATGTCGACCGTGATCTTGATGTTGTCACGTGCGCGTCCCTTGGAATCGGCACTTCTGTAGAGTGCGAGATTTACAAGGTACTGGAGTGCGTCGAGAGTCTCGCCGTGGTGTCCGATGAGCACACCGGTGTCCTCGCCGACGATATTTACTGCGGGATAAACGTCAAAGCCCTCGGATGTGATAAACTCCTCGCCCTCTGCGGCGGAAATCTCCTCCACTGCGGCGTTAAGGTGCATATCGGAGATGACGGATGCGATGAAGCTCTTCGCGAAATCCATCTCCTCGCGGCTGACGGCGCGCTTCTTCTCGCTGTCGGGGTCGCGCTCGACACGCTCCGCTTTCGCGGAAGCCTTTGCGGGAGCGTTCTTCGGCTTATCTGCATTTTTCGGAGCACGTGCGGTGCGGGGAGCTTCTGCCTTTTCGGAGCTCTCGCTCTTTACGGGAGCGGCATTATTTGAAATCTCCTCGGACTTTGCCGCAGGCTTCGTCTGCTCTGTCTTTGCGGCGGCTTTCGCGGAAGTATTCTTCGCGGTGTCGTTCTTTGCGGTATCTGCCTTTACGCCCTGCTCCGGCTTCGCGTTCTTCGCATTCTGAGCCTTGCGCGGTGCGTTCTTTGCGCCGTCGTCGGTCTTCGGAGCTGCTTTCGGTGCGTTCTGGGAGCTCGGCGCGCTCTTTGCGGGAGCGGTCTTCTTCTCGAGCTTTATTTCATCCTCGATCGGGTTTACCGTAACACGGATGACGGCATCCTTCGAGCCGATACCGAGAAATCCTTTTTTCGGGAGGGACTCGATGTCATACGTAAGCTCTTTTTTCGCGCCGCCGTAGAGCTTCTCGGCAAGATCCATCGCCTCGTCGACGGTTTTCGCGCTTACTTTATATATCTCACTCATAACTAACTGTTATCCTCTTTTGAACAAACGGATTATTTCTTGTCTTTCTTCTTGTCGTCCTTGATGGGCGCACGCTCGATGGGAGTTTCCTCGACGGAGGCGTCGTCCTCCTCTTCGGGCTCGATGACCGGGGGCGGAAGGGGCTCGTCGTCAAAGTCTATACGGTGCAGACTGCGAACGGGCGGGCGACTCGGGTCGGCCTCTTTTTTCTTTTTCTTGTTCTTCGAGCCGTACTCGCGCTCCGCCTGACGGATCTCCTCCTCGGTGGGATGAGGGATCGGCCAGATCTTCGAGATTATGAACTTCTCGACGACGGAGATGATGCTTCTGAATATCCAATAGCAACCGACAGCTGCGGGAACGACGAATGCGATGTACGCCGACATGAGCGGCATTGCGACATTCATGACCTTCATACTCGTCGAGTTCTGTACATCCGCGTTCTCCGGCGGCTGATATGTGAAGCGGCGCATGATTATCGTAGACGCAAAGCTTGCGACGAACACGAACAGCGGAACGAGCCAGAGGATGCTGAAATCGTTGAGGCTCGGATTGACGGAGAGGTCAAGGCCGAAGTTTGTGAAGTTCGGGAGCGTTACGCCCTCGAGCGCGGGAAAATCGGCGGTGAACGCCTCGATACCGCCGCCTGCGTTTATGTGCTTTATGATCTCGATCTGAGTCATCTTCGCGTTGCCGAAGTGCTCGCCGAGAGCCGATATCGTGTCGGAGCCGAGGTTGCACACGTATTTGAGCGGGCCGATGACGACGTTATATACGGCTAAGATCAGCGGGAGCTGGATGAGCATGGGGAGGCATCCGCCGTAGGGGCTGAAGCCCTCTTCCTGATACAGAGCCATGATCTCCTGCTGTTTTTTCTGCATGGATGCCTGGTCGTTTCTGCCGTCGTATTTCTTCGTGATGGCGCGGACCTTGGGCTGGAGCTTTGCCTGCGATATCTGATTTTTCTGCTGCTTTATCTGGAGAGGTGAGAGGATGATCTCCATCACCAACGCGAACAGAAGAATCGATATGAGGTAATTGTCGGATATGTAGTACGCACCCTTGAGAAGATATCCCATGGGGACGAGTACGATATCAAAAATATTCACGTTATTTTTCCTTTCCGCGGGACGTGACCCGCATTATGGGTGTTTTTCTTTCCGTTTTCTCTCCGGCACGGGGTCATAGCCGCCGCGCGAGAAGGGATTGCATCTGAGAATGCGCCGCACGGCAAGCGCCGTACCGCACAAAAGCCCCCATCGTTCGAGCGCGATAAGAGCATATTCCGAGCATGTCGGACTAAAGCGGCAGCTCGGCGTCCCCTTCAGCGGAGATATAAAGCGTCTGTACAGCCGGACGGGCAATGCGCCGAGTCGTCTCGGCAGGTACAAAAGCCGTTTGAAGAACACTCTCATGAGTCCTGCGCCGTGTCGGGCGCTTCTTCCTTTTTCGTAAGCATATCGCAACGCTTCAGTGCATATTGCAGGTCTCTTTTGACATCCTGCATTTTCAGCTCCGTGGCAGCAGTCCGCAGCGCAATAACGATAAGGTAGCCGGTCGCGATGTCGTACCTTTTGCCTATATGCCTGTACGCCTCTCTGACCACTCGCTTTGCGCGGTTCCTCTGCACGGCGCCTCCGATCTTTTTCGAGGCGGAAATACCGATGCGGTTGAGATATTCTCCTGTCGGGTTGGCACGTCTGATGCGCTCGGCGGCACGGTCGCGAAGCACGAATACGCTGAGTGAGCGCGACGAGCCCCGCTTGCCGTTTTTATACGCCTTGCGATACAGATGATTTTCCGTAATCGGAAACAGCTTCATGGTAGTCTCCGTTTTTCCGAGCGGTCTGTCGGCTCGGGTGATAAAGTAATAACCTCCGCGTGCGGAGGTTATGTTGCGGCGAGTTCTCCGTCGTCCGCGGCGGGATAGTT
>CAYWTG010000090.1:0-6203 GCA_964461155.1 uncultured Ruminococcus sp. | reverse complement strand
CTAAAAGTTTTGCAAAAACTACTTGATTCTTCCGAAGAAATGTAGTATAATGTTATGTGACATGATAGTTTATTTGATTTTTTGACCCAAAGGGGAGGTGTGATCATGGCTGTACCGAAGAGAAAAACTTCCAAGGCTCGCAGAGATAAAAGACGTTCCAACGTATGGAAGCTCGATATGCCCGGAATGGTAAAGTGCTCTCATTGCGGTGAGTACATTCTTGCACACCGCGTATGCAAAGTATGCGGATATTACAAGGGCAAGGACATTCTCAAAAAAGAAGAAGCATGAAGACAAGACCGTCCCGTCATTCACTGATGCGACGGTCTGTTGCTTATTATGACGAAAGGAGCGATGATTTTTGAAATATTCGCCGAAACATCAAAAAAAGCAGGTATCGGTCGCCGTTTGGACGTGCATCTTCTGCGCCGTCGTCTCGTATGCCTTTTCGGTTTCGGGCGTCGTGTCGCCTCTGCCGCTCCAGCTTATCACGGTGCTCGCGCTGTGCGGTGCGGCATATCTGCTCGTGAGATACCTTTTCACGTCGGTGACTTACGAAATTCGCCCGAAGTCGCCGAGCGCGGATTCGCTCGCGGGACTTTCGTCGCGCGAGGTCGATTTTGCCGTGCACCGCGCTCAGGGAAAGCGCGAGAACCTGGAGTTTTTGATGGCTCTCGACTGCCTGCGCGAAGTTGAAGTCGTCGGTGACGACACTCTCGAAAAGCTGCGCCGCAAGTACGGTCGCGCGATGAAGCTTTACTACTACACCGTCGACCTCGTCAGGTCAGAGCGACTCGCGCTCGTCTTCGAGGACGAAAACGATTTTTACTGTCTCGTCATCGCGCGTCATACCGAAACGGAAAAATACCTGCGCGAAGTCTGCCTCAGAAATGCCGAAAACAAGGAGGGCGATCTGTGAAAAAAATAATCAAAACCACGTTCGTCGTGCTTCTGTGCATCATCATCGGTGCGCTGATCATCCGCACGATAATTTATTCCGACAAGACCGTCTTCGACGATTTTGAAATAAGTGACGCTTCCCGCGCCGCGTATGCCGAACACGGTGAGCTCAACGTGCGCGAGATGGCATACAAAAACCGCACCGCCGACAACGGTTATTTCTGCGCTTACTCGATGTTTTACGTCGAACAGACGGGAGAGCTTCAGGTCACGGTCCGCTTCAACGTCAGCGCGCTTGATTATACCGACACGGAGAGCGAAGAAGACATCGAGTTTCTTCTGATGACACGCGTCGGACGCGATCTCAGCGCGGAGGGCTTGAAGCAGTCCGGATCGTCTTCGAGCCTCAGCGAGCGTGAGCGTGAGCAGAACATCCTCGAAAACTACACGGGAGAATATTTCCGCCCGACGCGCGTCGAGGAAAGATCCCGCTACGGCATATACCGCTACCGCAAGCTGTTCTTCGAGAACATAAAGCTTGACGGAGATGCCGAGGACGTGATCGTCGTGATGGCTCCGACGGGAACAAATCCCCCGCCCGCAGACGCCGACTCGCTCGAACGCTATGACACCTACAAGCATTTCATGGACAGGCAGTATATGCACTACACAGCCCAGCCCTACGACACACACAAGCTGTCGAAAAAGGAGCTCTCAGCACTCAAGTCCGAAAACTGAGTGCGCAAGGCCTTAGATAAAAAACGAAAATCCCGAAGACTTGCACGGTTCACTTTGAAGTGTCCGCAAGTTTTCGGGATATTTTTATCTTTCGCCCGTGCGCTCGGCGCGAGTTTTGTGAAACGGCCTGAGCAGTGCTCGGGTTATAAGGCACGGGAGTGCCGCGATGAGAAGCGTTGAAAAAAACTCCGGCAGGACGATATAGAGAAGTGCCGACAACGCGGTCAGTGAGCTTTGGCTTATCATGGCCGACGCAAATGTCGCACAGGCGTGAAGCGCGTCACCCGCCACGATATACATCGCCGCCACGGGGAACGAGTCGCGGAAAGAATACGTCGTCAAAAGTCCCGCCGCCACGGCGCACGGCACGTACACGAGCGGTAAAAGGTGCACCGCACCTCCGCCCGCCGCCTCAACGAAGAACGCCGCGACAAGAGCCGTTATCCCGCCGAAACGCTCCCTTTCGAGAGTTCCGACCGTTATGACAAACGGAAGAAGCAAATCCGGTATCGCGCCGAACGGGCGAAATCTCGCAAAGAGTGTCGTTTGCAATAATGTGAAGATCACCGTCAGCAAGGCTACGACGAGCACCTTGACAACGGATTCCGTTTCTATCGATATTCCGAGCCGCCACGCGTTGAAGCTCTCGATCATGTGCCGTCTCGTGCTCTCCATGGCAGAGCGCGTGCTTTGAGCTTCGAGCGCACGTCTGCGGCGTTCACTCTGTTTTCGTCTCATAATCCGTAATTATCATCACCTTGGAAATGTCACGCTCCCCGTCCTTGAATGCCGCGGGGCGCACGTATACGTCAAGCGTTCTGCTGAACTCATCCGTCTCGACCGACTCCACGTAGCCGACGATTATCCCTCTCGGGTACACCGAGCCGTAGCCTCCCGTTAGGATGCGGTCGCCGACCTCGATATCGGCGTTTTCGTCAAGATATGTCATTCGGCAGAGTCCCTCTCGTTTGAGCTCGAAGCTTCCCTCAAGCACTCCGATCGAGCCGCTTCGCTCGTCGTACACTCCGACAGACGATGAGTCCTCGAGTATCGACACCGCTCGCGACCAGTTGTAGCCGACGTCCGATATATATCCGAGCACGCCGTCGGCGGTGAGGACGGTCATGTTCTTCGTTATTCCCGCCGTGCTTCCCGCGTCGAGCATAAATACCGACGAATAGTTTCCGCTCTCGCGTCCGCAGACCGATGCGGCACTCAGCTTGTAGTCCATGTGCTGCATCTTCAGCTCGATGAACTCGCTGATCCACTCATACTGCTCCTCGAGCTCGCGGCTTCGCGCGACGTCGTCGAGCAGCTTTGCGTTTTCCTCGCGCAGACGCTCGTTTTCGTCCTTGATGCGGTCAAATTCCGTAAAATATTCCGTATATCCCGCGATTCCCTCGACAACTCCGTCGGCGAGAGTGCGCAGCGGGGTCATAACGACGTTCACCGCGCCCTCGAGCACGCCCGTCACGCCCATGTAAGAAAGCGTCGTCGGGACGATGACGGCCGCGAGCGTCAGCACCGTTATGACGTAGAAAAATTTCGACTTAAAAAAGCTTTTCATCTCGCCTCACCGTGTCAGCGCGTTCTGTAGGTTATGCCGAGCTGGTCGCTTTCGATGCTTCTGCCGATCCCGTGAGCCACGCAGTCAAGCGGATTTTTCGCCACGAATGTACGGATGCCCGTGTGCTGTGCGATGAGCTGATCGAGTCCGGGCAAGAGTGCGCCGCCGCCCGACAGAACGATGCCCTTGTCGTAAATATCGGAGGAAAGCTCCGGGGGAGTGTTTTCAAGTGTCGTTTTGATGCCGTCGATTATCGTGCGGATGCCCTCCGTCATCGCCTCGCGAACATCGGCGGATGATACCCCGAGAACTGCGGGCAGGCCGTTTGCGAGATTGCGTCCGCGAATTTCCACCACGCCGCGATCGAACGCGGGATGACAGCTGCCGATCGACTTCTTGAGTGCCTCTGCGGTAACATCGCCGATGAGCACGTTGTAACGACGCTTTATATGCGCCGCGATAGCCGAGTCGAGCTCGTCGCCCGCCGCGCGGATCGATGTCGAAAGCACGATACCGCCGTAAGAGAGGACCGCGACCTCCGTCGTTCCGCCGCCTATGTCGACTATCATCGAGCCGCGCGCGTCACCCACGCGAAGTCCGCTTCCGATGGCGGCGGCCAGCGGCTCCTCTATGAGAGCCACGGACTGTGCGCCCGCCTCGAGCGTTACGTCCTCAACGGCGCGTTTTTCGACCTCCGTCACCCCATAGGGGATGCAGATTATAACGCGGGGTCTGCTGAATATTGTGTTTCCCGACACCTTTTTGAAAAAGTGTCGAAGCATCGCCGCCGTGGCGTCAAATTCTGCGATAACACCGTCCTTGAGCGGGCGAAGTGCCTTGATCGAGCCGGGTGTCTTGCCGAGCATGAGCTTCGCTTCGCTTCCGACGGCGACGACGTTGCGGCTCTTTGACTCGATGGCAACGACGGACGGCTCACGCAGGACGATCCCGCGACCTTTCATGTATATTATTGTATTGGCAGTGCCGAGATCTATTCCGATATATTTCATTGTGTCTCCATTCTGCCGCCGTGCGGCATTTCCGTATCTCTTTTGTTATGAGATGAGAAGCTCGGGCGCGACTTTGAAGTTCTCGACGAGGATGCGTCTGAGCGTCGATATGCTGATTCCGACGACGTTCGCGTAATCCCCGCGAATACCGCTGACGAAAAGCGAGGCGATACCCTGTATTCCGTAGCCTCCCGCCTTGTCGTAGGGCTCATCTGTCGAGATATACGCTTCTATCTCGCGTGCGCTGAGCTTTTCAAAGGTCACCTCGGTAACGACGCTCTCCGACACGCTCTCACCGCCGAGCTCCGTTACGGTGATCCCGCCGATGACGTAGTGCGTGCCGCCCGAAAGCGAGCCGAGCTGCGCTCGCGCCTCGTCTCGTGAGTGCGGCTTGCCGAGGACTTCGTTCATGTCCGACGAGACGACGGTGTCCGCCGATATCACAAATGTGCGCACGCCGTCCGAACTTTCAAGCTCGTCCGCAAGTGCACGTCCCTTTATCTTCGATGCCTCGAGCGCGT
The DNA here is from genome assembly GCA_964461155.1 of uncultured Ruminococcus sp. GTDB lineage: Bacteria > Bacillota > Clostridia > Oscillospirales > CAG-272 > RUG11130. Next base: position 1,467 of record CAYWTG010000090.1, on the reverse strand, counting down.
AGTGAACTGCAGTCGGGAGGCCGTCGACATTCGGCGCGGCGGAGTTTTCGTCCACATCCGCCACTTTGACCGTGTGCGAAAGTCCCGCCGCGTTCAAAAGCTCGTGTCGGCGAGGTGACGCGGAGGCGAGTATAAGCTTTATTTTCTCCATTTCGCCCTCACTTTCTCACGATGAATTTGCCGACGAGGAGCGAAAGCGCGACAAAGAGTATGACGGCGACCGAGATGTTTATCGAGATGCCGACGGTGAGCGTCATTATCCCGAGATCGAGCGTCACGGGGGCGGCGGTGCCGAAGCTCTCGCCGAAAGCGAGCCAAGAGAGAAACGATACGTCTTTCGCAAAATATGCCGCCGTCGTGCCGAGCACGATACCCGCAAGTATGAGGAAAAAGTTAAGCCAAAAGGAGCGTGTTTTCATATAAAAATAAGCCTTTCAATGATCTCTGTGCGGCAAAGCTACAGCCGCTTGAAGTGGCGAACGCCCGCCGCTTCGGGGGAAAGCGCAAGTCTGTATGCGCGGATGACCGACGCACATTCCTCTGCACTTTCGTCGGTAAACGAAAAATGCGAGATCTTCAGTCCGTCGAGTCCATCGGTATCGGCGCACCACAGCGGGTGCGGATTTAAGATTATATTCGTCCGATCTCCGCTCGGTAAAACGGTCAGCCGTGCGCCGCGTCTGTCGGAAAGCGTTTTCGGGAGAAGACATCCCGCCCCGCCGCATTTGCCCGAGCATTTCGAGTCGGACATTATGCACCATCTGAGGAGCATCAGCGAGAGCTTACCGTAGATCGTCGCGCCGACGGCCGCGCTCTTCATTTGCGACATAGAGCGAAGCGCGGGCGCGGGGAGCTCGGGTGAAAGTATGATATAACGTGCGCCGAGAGATGTCACGGCCTCGGCGGCGCGTCGGTTTGTTACGTTGAGGCGTTCGGAGGCGACGGGCAAAAGTCCCGCCTCGAGCGAAAGCTTGATCTGCGACATCGAGTGCGCAAGAGCATAGCGTCCTCCGAGCTCTGCGAAATCGCGCAGTACCGCGCGGGAGGCTTCGATATCGCGGTCGCACTGCCACTCGGGCAGTGCCATTCCGAGCTTTTCCGTCGGGATCGACAGCTTCTCCGCACCGCGCACAAAGGCCGTCTGCGGTAAGAATATCACGTTGAAAGCGTCTGCGGCCTCGGCGGGAACTTTGCTCTGCGACAGAAATGACGCGCTGCGCAAAGAAGGCGTGTTCGCGATTTCAAATGAGCAATCGGTCGACGGCGGCGCGGCCGCAGGCAAATCCGCGGAAAGCGCGCCTGCCGCACACACCGAGGCATCGCGGCGAACGGAGCGGCGAACGGAGCGGCGAACGGCTTCTTCGAGCTCGAGCACGGCGTCACGGCGAAGCGCGTTCAGCTTCGACACGGGCATAAACGGTGCACCCGCCGCGTCGCTTATATATTCAAAATCTTCATTTGCAAGAG
>CAYWTG010000089.1:0-6221 GCA_964461155.1 uncultured Ruminococcus sp. | reverse complement strand
ATCTTATTTCGCGCTTCGCCCGTGCGGACGATCTTGAGCCAGTCGCGGCTCGGGCCTTTTGATGACGACGAGGTGAGTATCTCGACGATATCTCCGGTTTCGGGCACGCGGTCGATGGGGGCGATTATGCCGTTTATCGTCGCGCCGACCATCTTGTTACCGACGGCCGAGTGTATCGCATACGCGAAGTCGATGAGAGTTGAGCCCTGCGCGAGAGCGATGACATCGCCCTTCGGCGTAAAGACGAACAGCTCGTCGTGGAAGATGTCGATCTTGAGCGCGTGGAGAAATTCTTCGGAATCGATGACTCCGTCCTCGGCCTCGATGAGTTTCGCGACCCACGAGAGCTTCTTGTCGATCTCTTCCTTACTGCGCTCGCCGGATTTGTACTTCCAGTGAGCGGCAACACCGTATTCGGCGACGTGGTGCATCTCGCGTGTGCGTATCTGCACCTCAAAGGGAATGCCGTCGCGGCCGATTACGGTCGTGTGGAGCGACTGATACATATTCGGCTTCGGAGTCGAGATGTAGTCTTTGAAGCGTCCCGGGACGCTCTTGAAGAGCTCATGTATTATTCCGAGCGCGGTATAGCACTCGAGCTCGGTATCAACGATGATCCTGATGGCGTAAAAGTCGTATATCTCATCGAAGCTCTTGTTCTGATTGAACATTTTGCGATAGATGGAATAAACGGTCTTTACTCTGCCCTCGAGCGTGAAGTTGATATTGTATTCGCGAAGCTTCTGAGAGACGTACGCTTTTGTGTTCTCGATAAAGTCGGCGTTCTGTCCGAATTTCTTTTCTATATCCTCAGACACCTCGGCGTGGCCGATGGGATCAAGGTAAATGAGCGCGAGGTCTTCGAGCTCATTTTTGATCTTCTGGATACCGAGGCGGTGCGCGAGCGGTGCGTAAACGTGCATCGTTTCGAGCGCGGTGATTCGTCTTTTCGCCTCCGGCTTTGCATCAAGCGTGCGCATATTGTGGAGGCGGTCGCAGAGCTTGATGAAGATAACTCTGATATCCTTGGACATTGCAAGAAGCATCTTACGGATGTTCTCGATGTGAGCTTCTTCCTTGTCGATGATATTCATGTCCTTGATCTTCGTCAGACCGTCGACGAGCATCGCAACGTCGTCGCCGAACAGGCGCGCGATCTCGTCGAGGCTCGTCTTTTCACTGCAATCCTCTACAGTATCGTGGAGAAAAGCGGCGCAGATCGAGTCCGTATCGAGGCCGAGCGAGAAAACGATCTCGGCGACAGCGATCGGATGAATGATGTACGGATCTCCGCTGTTTCTGAACTGCCCCGCGTGGAGTGCGGCCGCATATTCAAAAGCTCTCTTTATTTTTTCTATGTCGTAATTTCTTCCGCTCTCGGCAAGGCGGGAGAGCATGGAATCTATATTCGGCTCGTTATTTTTTTCGTTGGCTTTGATAATATCGTCCATAGCTTCCCTTTCAGTTGTTATTTTCCGAACCCGACGCGATCTCGCCGAGGGAACTCTTTATTTTGCAAAGGAGTTTTGAGCTGTCGAGGCTCGTCTTCTCTTTTGCGGCTACATTGGCAAATGAATATATCTCCCTCTCCGCGTCAAGCTCGTCTACGGTGAAGAATTCAAGCTCGCGGAAAACGAGGATTATCGTCTTCAGCTTTATATACGGGATATTAAATCCGCAAGTAAAAAGGAGGTGCGAAAGTGCGCGTATGCTGAAGACCTCGTGCTCCACGCGAAGCTCGCGACGAAGAAGTTTATATACCGTGGCAAATTCGCCGCGATCGGGAATAAGCGCGAGAGCCTCGTTCGATGTAAGGCTCGGCACATCACCCGCAAGAAGCGCGTCGAGTATTCGGTGGTCGCGTATTTCGGCGTTCAGCCTTTCTTCGGTGAGACGTATATCGCGAACGATCATCTGGAGCGTGCGCGCTCCCATGAACTCGTTGATATCGAGGTTATAAAGCACGTCGACGACGTCTCCGACGTAAAGGTCGAGCTCGGTCGGCGTCATGCGGAAGCACATCGCGGTGATTATCATATTTCCTCGGCGCAGAGTGAGCTTCGTGTGCTTTCCTCCGCCGATCGGGATAACTTCGCTGACGTAAAGCTCGCGCGACATGAAGACGGGGACGGGATTTGACGTGCCGTACGGCTCGAGGTAGTAGAGCTCCTCGGCAAGACGCATCGTCATTTCCTGCGGCACAAGCTCGCACTCGGCCTCGAGCACCTTTTCGGTATCGGCCTCCGAGGTGTTTTCTCTCACATAATCATTTATGCGACGCTTGAACTCTTCGAGTCGACCTCGCTTTACCGTGAGTCCCGCGGCAAGCTCATGTCCGCCGTATTTTTCGAGAACATCGGAACAGCTTTTCAACGCGGCGACGAGATCGACTCCCTTGACGCTGCGTCCCGAGCCCTTTCCGTCGTCATTTTCGCTGATGCCGTCACCGTTGCCGTCAAATGAGATAAGTATCGACGGCAGACCGTATTTTTCGGTTATTCTCGAGGCGACGATACCGATGATACCGTGGTGCCACTTTTCGTCGTCAAGTACAAGCACGCGCTCGTGCTCGAGATCGTGCTCTGCGGCGATCTTCGCGTAGGCCTGCTCGACTATGGCGTTTTCCTCCTGCTGACGCTGTTTGTTTATCACGCACAGCTCCTGCGCCAGAGGACGCGCCTTTTCGGATGTGTCCGCAAGGAACAGCTCGACGGCGGTCGATGCACTTTTGATCCGTCCCGCCGCATTGATGCGCGGAGCGAGGGTAAAGCCGACATATGCCGCCGTTATCTTCTTTTTTGTATTATATTTTGATTCCGAGCCCGACGCGCGGATAAGCTCCGTTATGGCAACGCGCGAGCCCTTTTCGATGAGAGAAAGGCCGTAGCTGACGATGAGTCTGTTTTCGTCTTTCACGGGCATGACGTCCGCTATCGTGCCAAGTGCGACAAGGTCGCAGTACTCACGTGAGATGCGTCTGACGCAGGTCATCGCGGAGTCGTCCGGATTCATGACCGTTTCAATCGCGCACATGAGCTTGAACACGACGCCGACGCCCGCAAGCTCCTTGAACGGGTACTCACAGTCGGGGCGGCGGGGGTTCACGACGGCTATCGCCGCGGGAAGTTCGCCGTGACACTCGTGGTGATCGGTCACGACGACGTCGATACCGAGCTCTTTTGCGTGCTCGACCTCGGCGATGGCGGTAATTCCCGTATCTACCGTTATGATAAGCTCACAGCCGTTTGCGGCAAGCTCGTCGATGACCGACACGGACATTCCGTAGCCCTCCGTCATGCGGCAGGGGATGTGATAGCTCACTTCGGCTCCGAGAGATTTGAGGTACAGATAAAGGGACGAAACGGATGTAACGCCGTCCACGTCGTAATCTCCGTAGATCACGATATTTTCCTGCGCCGCGACGGCATCGGCGACACGATTTGCGGCCGCCTCCATGTCTCGCATGAGCATCGGGTCGTAGAGCTGTTCTTCTTCCTTGCCGATGAAGCGTTTTGCGTCCTCGGCACTCATGCATCCGCGATTTACCAAAAGTCGCGCCGTGGGAAGCGTGACGCCGAGCTCCTCGGAAATGCGTCCGACCTCCTCGGGGCGGCTGTCGGATATGCAGTTAAGTTTCCATTTGTTCAGCTTATTGTAGTACATTCGTATATATCCTGAATATTATTATTTACACAGCTATATCGCCGTCGGCGCGTTTCACGATCCTGACGGCGGTTACATCGGGGCGACTTTTGCGATGCTTTCTCTCAAGCGCACCTATCACAACGTATGAAAGAAGAAATCCGACAAAGGCGAGGGCAAAAGAATAATTGCCGAGAGACAAGACATACGCACCGAGCGCGTACATCGCCGCACACATCACAAGTGGGAAAATGAACACGACGAGTGCGAGAAAAAGTATCACGCTGTCGCGGCTTTCAAGCTCAACCGTGTCGCCGACCTCGGCATTTGCCGCGTTTAAGGCATCAACGGTGACGCTTTTGCCGCCGCCCATAAGGCCGCTGGCGGCGCATGACTCGCCGCACGAGCTTTTATGACATCCGTCGCACATCGACGAGCGATGAGTTTTAACTTTTATAATATCTCCGTTTACCGAAAGAACTTCGCCTTTTGTCAGCATATCGTATCTCCTCACACAAGGACTTGCCTCAAGCGTTCGGCGCGTATTTCTCCATCACCGCACGCGCTACGCGCAAGCCGTCCACAGCGGCACTCATTATGCCGCCCGCATATCCCGCACCCTCTCCGCAGGGGTAAACTCTGTCGTTTGAAAGCGCGGTGTAGCTTTCACTTCTCATGATACGCACGGGAGCGGAGGTTCGTGTTTCCACGCCCGTGAGCGGAACGTCGGCACTGTCAAAGCCGGCGATACGCCGTCCGAAATATCTTATGCCGTCTTTGAGCATATCGGTAATAAACGACGGAAGTATCTTCGTAAGATCGCACGGCGTGACTTTGCCGCGCATATACGTCGGGGAGATCCTGTCCGAGAGTGCCGGGGGCGTGCCGTCGAGCAGAGAGCCGACCGACTGCGCGGGTGCCGAGTAATCACTGCCCGCCGCTTTGAACGCCGCGCGTTCGAGATTTCGCTGAAACTCTATGGCTCCGCGAACATCTCCTCCGAAATCCGACGGAAGAACCGACACCGCAAGCGCGGCATTCGCATTCTTTCCGCTGCGCGAGCGATTGCTCATTCCGTTTGTTACGACCGTGCCCTCTTCGCTTGCGGCGGCCATTACTTCCCCACCGGGGCACATACAGAACGAATAAACTCCGCGCTCGCCGCTTCTGAGCGAGACATTATATTCGGCGCGTCCGAGGGAAGCATCCCCCGCAAAATCGCCGAACATGGCGCGGTCAAGATCGCCCTGCAGGTGTTCGATGCGGACACCTGCGGAAAACGGCTTCGCTTCGAGTACGTATCCCGACGCGAGAAGCTCTGCATATGTGTCTCTCGCACTATGCCCCACGGCAAGCACGAGCACGCCGTAAGGAAGCTCATCGCCGTTTACAAACGCACGGTTTCCGACAAGCGAAACTCGGCTGTTATACACGATATCTCCGCCGAGCGCGCGTATTTTTTCGTCCGCACAAGCCACGACGCGCCTGAGCACGTCACTGCCGATGTGCGGCTTTGCCTTATAGAGTATATCCTCCGGTGCGCCGAGGGAGACGAGCGTCTCGAGAACGTACGCGCCGAGAGGATCGTTTATTCGTGTGGTCAGCTTGCCGTCCGAAAAGGTGCCGGCACCTCCCGCGCCGAACTGAACATTGCACTCGGTATCGAGCACTCCGGAAGTGATAAATCGTTCGAGGGCCGCGACTCTGTCTTCGACAGCTCCGCCGCGCTCGTACACGACAGGACGAAATCCGCCCGCCGCAAGCGCAAGAGCGCAAAACATTCCCGCAGGGCCGAAACCGACGATGACGGGACGTCTCTCGAGCGGGCGCGTTCCGACGGTGTAGTCAAACGACGAATTCTTGTAAAGCTTGAAGCCGTCCGCGCTCCGGGCTTTGATCGCATCTTCATCGAGTTCAAGCTCCGCGCAAACGCTGTAGACGAAGCGTATCGCGTCGCGCCGACGCGCGTCTATCGACTTCCGGTATATGTGAAGCTCCGACGGATTTTTCCCGAATACGCGACGAAGCTTTTTGCTCGCTTTATCAAGTGCCGCAGCGTCTGCATTTTCCGAGCTCTCCCCCGCCTTATACGGCACGGTTATGTTCTCGGCAAGTACTTTGTTTCGTTTTTTCATTATTTATCATCCTCGCCGCTCGGCGTAAGCTTGATCTGCACGGAGTTTGAGCCTATGGCAAACACTCCGTCGGCGTCCTCGGCGTCGATCTTTATGACGGCGGAACGCGAGATGTTGCCGCTGCTTGCGGGATCTATGCCGTCAAGCTCGACCATAGCCGTAACATCGCTCGCTTTGATCTTGTCAAGCTCGGAGGCGGGGCCGCGAAGAGTGACACTCAAACTTTCGTTTTGTATTTCACACTTCAGGTCAGAATGATTTCCCGTGACCTTAATGTCCGTGACCGTGATCTCACGCGTTCTGATCGTGCTGTCGTACTGAACGGTAATCTTGATCTGTGTGCTGTCGGAAATAAGAGTCATGCCGTCGCCGAGGGTGATATTTCGCGTTTCGGTGTACGGAAGATTTCCGATGAGCGTTTCATCGATCTCGATGGTCTCAAAC
>CAYWTG010000088.1:0-6232 GCA_964461155.1 uncultured Ruminococcus sp. | reverse complement strand
GTCGATCGGGTCATTGAGCTCGGAGTATGCGTTGCACATCTCCCAGCCGTTCATGAACATCTCGAAGCGTTCAACATATTCGGGATCGTCGGGCTTCTTCTTTGTGAGGGGAGAGATCTCGACGGGGTGATCCATGACGAACGTCGGCTGGATGAGGTGATGCTCGACGAACTCCTCAAAGAAGAGGTTGAGAATATCGCCCTTTGCGTGACGCTGTTCATAGTGGACGCCCTTTTCGTCCGCTATCGCGCGCGCCTCTTCGAGTGTGTGTATCTCCTTGAAGTCAACGCCGGAGTACTTCTTGACAGCGTCGACCATCGTGATTCTCTCAAACGGGCGGCCGAGATCCATCTCGATTCCGTTATACACGATTGTCGTCGTTCCGAGAACCTCTTTTGCGATGTGGCGGAACATATTCTCGGTAAGATCCATCATGCCGTTGTAGTCGGTATATGCCTGATAGAGCTCCATGAGAGTGAATTCGGGGTTGTGGCGGGTGTCCATGCCCTCGTTACGGAAGACACGGCCGATCTCGTATACCTTTTCAAGGCCGCCGACGATAAGTCTCTTGAGGTAGAGCTCGAGAGAAATGCGGAGCTTAAAGTCCTCGTCGAGAGCGTTGAAGTGTGTCTCGAACGGACGAGCTGCCGCGCCGCCCGCATTTGAAACGAGCATGGGAGTCTCGACCTCGATAAAGCCCTGTGAGTCGAGGTAACGTCTTATTGTGCTGATGATCTTGGAACGCTTGATGAACGTGTCCTTCGCCTCGGGATTCATGATAAGGTCGGTGTATCTCTGGCGATAGCGCGTGTCGGTATTTGTGAGGCCGTGGTACTTCTCGGGGAGGATCTGCAAGCTCTTGGAGAGCAGGGTAATGCGCTCCGCGTGGATAGAGGTCTCTCCGGTCTTTGTCTTGAACACGAAGCCCTCAACGCCGACGACGTCGCCGATGTCGAGCTTCTTGAACTTCTTGTACTCATCCTCGCCGAGGCTGTCGCGTGCCACGTAGCACTGGATGCCGCCCTTGAGGTCCTGGACATTACAGAAAGAAGCTTTGCCCATAACGCGCTTCGACATGAGTCTTCCCGCGATCGATACGGTCTTGCCGTCGAGCTCGTCAAAGGAAGCTTTGATGTCCGCACTGTGGTGTGTTCTGTCGTACTTCGTTATCTTGAAAGGATCTTCGCCTGCCGCCTGAAGCTCAGCGAGCTTGTCGCGGCGTATTTTTAACAGCTCGTTCGTGTTCTGCTGCTGATTGCGCTCGTTGTTTGTTGTTACTTCTGCCATATGTTACTCCGAAAATCAGTCCTCACGGTTTGTGGGCTTCGATCTCTCGACTGCAAGGATCTTGAACTTGAGCTCGCCGCTTGGCGTTTGTACATTGATGATGTCGCCGACTACCGAACCGAGCATCGCGCTTCCGATGGGGCTCTGGTCGGAGATCTTGCCGAGCATGGGATTTGCCTCGTTTGTACCGACGAGGTTATATTCGACTTCTTCGTCGAGCTCGTAATCGAGCACGCGAACGGTGGAACCGAGGTTTACGACATCGGCGCGCATCTCGGACTCGTCGATGACCTTTGCGTGATTGATGAGATTCTCGAGCTCGGTGATACGTGCAACGACCTTAGCCTGCTCGTTCTTTGCCTCATCGTACTCGCTGTTCTCGGAGAGGTCTCCGAAGGAACGTGCCTCGGCGAGGCTTCTTTTAACTTCTTCGAGCTTTGTCTGCTTGAGGTATGAAAGCTCGTCAACGAGGGCCTTATAGCCTTCGGCGGTATAAAGAGTTACCTTTGTTTCGTTGGTATCCATGGTAGTATCCTTTCGGTTATATGTTAAGTCTGTTATTTTGTAAGCTCATCAAGTGCGACTTTCAGCTGATTGTCCTCGCTGTCGGTGACTTTCAGGAAATGCTTTTCGAGGAGAGCACCCTCGGCGGCAACTTCGACGTCGGGCGCGATACCGACTCCGTGATATCCCTCGGAGAACGGAGGCTTATACATACGGTAAGTGACGGAGAGCGCGCCGCCGTCGGGAAGTGTGACGGAGCTTTGCATACAGCCCTTGCCGTAGGATGTTTCGCCGATGATCACGGCCTTGTCGTAGTCGCGGAGCGCGGAAGTGAAGAGCTCTGCGGCACTTGCGGTGTTGGAGTTTATGAGAACAGCCATCGGCTGATCTTTGCACGAGGCGTCGGAGGTGTACTCGTCGACCTTGTTGTCGTCCTTGTCGAAGATTCGGATGACGGGGCCCTCGGGGAGCAGAAAATCGAGCGTGTCAACGACCGCAGTAAGCTCTCCGCCGGGATTGTTTCTCAGGTCGAATATAAACGAAGTGCAACCCGCTTCTTCAAGCGAAGCGTATGCTTCTTTGAACTGCTTCGATGTCGCGTCGCGGTCAAAGCCCGTGATACGTATTATTCCGACGCTTTCGTCAAGCTCGCAAACGTGGCTGTACACTGTCGTAGCGGTGACTTTGGCGCGGGTGATCGTAAAGTCGAGAAGCTCATCACCGCGCATTACGGTGAGCGTGGCGTCGGTGCCAACTGTGCCGCGAAGAGCGGCTATCGCACCGTTATATCCGAGCTCCGCAACGGATTTTCGATCCTCGCCGACGTACACGATGAGGTCGCCGTCGCGAAGTCCTGCCGCAAGGGCGGGGGAGTCGGGCTGGACGGTCAAGATCTCGATGGCTTCGTGATCCGCGTCGTATATTACATTAACGCCGATGCCCTCGCTCTCTCCCGTGAGATCCGACATGAAGTCCGCGACCTCATCGGAGGAATAATAAACGCCGTATTTGTCTCCCGTACCGGCAACATAGCCTTTCAGGATGTAATTGATGAGCGTTTCGTCGTCGAGCTCGCCGATGTAGAGCTCACGGTACGCGCTGTCAAGCTCGGCAAGTCTTTCCGCGGCCTCGGAGATAAAGCTGTCCGAATTTGCCGAAAGGCTTTTGTTGTCCGCAGACTGCCCCTTGACTGCAACATAAGTTATTTGGAATGTAAGTACGACGGCAAGCAGAGCGAATGCCGCGGCACTTGTCAGAGAAATCTTTCTTTTCATAATCGCCTTTCAAAGCCGATCAGTACGGACTTTGTACGTAGTTCATGGCGTCGACGCGCTCTCCGTTTATACGGTACTCGAAGTGGAGGTGAGCTCCGAACGAGTAGCCCGTGTTACCGACAAAGCCGACGACCTGTCCCTGAGAGACGGCCTGACCTGCGGAGACGTTCAACAAAGACATATGCGCATAGAGCGTGGATATGCCGTTGCCGTGGTCGATGAGCACGTAATAGCCGTAGCTGTCGTGCCACTCGGCGCGGAGGACGATTCCGCCGTTCGACGCGAAAATCTGCGTTCCCTGGGGAGCCGCGATATCGGTTGCGGCGTGGTAGTCCTGATAGCCGTTGAGCACTCTGTAGCCGAAATGTGAGGAAATGTATCCGACACCGACAGGGAGCGGCCACGCAAATGCACCCCCGACATACAGCTGACCGTTCTCGTCCTTGGAACCGGTGCTGAATATGGGGTTATTCTGATTTGCGTTCTGCATCTCCTTGATGTATTCCTGAAGCTCCGCATCAAGCTTAGCTTCGGCCGCGACTGCGCTGTCATACTGAGCCTGCCACTCGTTGCTGTCGTTTTGAAGCTGGTTGATGATGGACTCGGATTCCGCCGCGAGGGAGTTATTGTTTGCCTGCTCGGCCTCAAGAAGCTCGATGGTCGCTTGCTGTGCGCTTTTCGACTCCTCAAGTGCTTCGATCGTGCGCGCGAGCTCTTCTTTTGAAGAGGTGAGATCTCCGATAACTTTTTGGTCATACTCCATCATGGAATTGACGTAGTCGATCTTAGTGAGAAGTGTTGCGATGTCGGTCGAACCGAGCACGAGCTCGAGGTATGAGGCGTTGCCGTCCTCGTGGAGAGAGGCCATTCTGCTGAGAAAAGCCTCACGCTGATTTTTGATGCGCTCCTCGGTCTCTTCGATCTGAGCTTCCTTAGCCGCGATCTGCTCATCGAGGTCTGCTTTCATGGCCTTAGCCGTTTCGATCTTCTGAGTTGTGTTCTTAATCAGCTGATCGACGTACTGCTTGCGCTCCATCGCTGTGTTGATGGAGTCTTCGACCTCGTTTAATTTTGCGAGGATCGCTTCCTGCTGAGCCGTGAGCTCGGCTATCTGATCCTCATATGATTTAACCGTGGCATCGTTTATTTGTTCCGCCGATGACGGTACTACCCAAATCAGAGCGGCACAGCTTGCCGCGGCAACTGCCGCCGACAAGGTTCTTTTTATGAATTTTGAATGTTTCATGGCAGCCTTTCCGTATTATATACTCTCATTTAGACGTGCATACGTTCATTATACCGCAAAAGCGGCGTCGTATCTGCGTGAAAATGGAAACATATTCGGGTGAAATTGTAACTTTTGAACTTTAGTCCTTGAGATACTTTGCAAGGGAAATGAGGCCTCCGAGAACGCCGGTGATGATACCGATTGCGAGTGTCGCGAGTAAGACATATCCCGAGATGTCCGAAAAGTTTATAAATGAGATCATCTGAATATCGGAGGCCGTGCCCGCGATGAGGGCGGAGTAACCGAATTTCAAGATGAGGAACGATCCGATACCGGAGGCGATACCGATGAAGATACCCTCGAAAATGAAGGGCAGGGTGATAAAGCCGTTTGTCGCGCCGATGTAGCGCATGATGCCGATCTCCTTGCGGCGCGAGAACACCGAAAGCTTGATCGTATTAATAATGATGAAAACCGTAACGACGAAAAGTATCGCGAGGAACCAGAAGAACACGAGCATGACACCGCTTTTTACATTTTCGATGGTGTTCGCAAGCTCGAGATTGTTTCTGACTTTTCTGATACCCTCGATCTGCTTGAGCTGATAATCGAGCTCGGGAACCTTGGAGTTGTCCTTGTAGCTGATCGTGAAAGAGTCGGAGAGGGGATTTTCCTCCTCTGTGATGTCTCCGTAGAGAGTGGGGTTTTCTTCCTGAAGCTTTTTGAGCTGTTCTTCCTTTGTTGCATGGACGATCGACTCGACATTATCGAGAGCGGATATTTTGCTCTCAACGTCGGCAACGGTGTCGTCGTCGGCGTCGCTCTCGCAGAACGCCACGATCTCGTTAAGGTTGCCGAGCTTGTCGAGGTTGAGGTCGATGTTGACCACGATCAGCGAAAAGCCGCCGATGACGAGAAGACAGCTGAGAAGGACCGCGATCGAGGCGAAGCTCATGACGCCGTTTCGCTTCATGCCTTTCAGTGCTTCGTGAATGAAATAAAAAATACTGTATCTTTTCATTCAAACATACCTCCCACGTGATCTTCCGTTACGATGCCGTCTTTGATCGTGATGACTCTCTGCTTGTAGTAATCGACGAGATTCTGCTCGTGCGTTACGACTATGACGGTCTTACCGAGCTTGTTGATCTTTACAAGAAGGTTCATGATCTCGAGTGACATCTGCGGGTCGATGTTACCTGTCGGCTCGTCGGCGATGATGACGGAGGGGTTGTTCGCAAGCGCACGCGCGAGCGCGACACGCTGTTGCTCACCGCCTGAGATCTCGCTCGGGAACGAGGAGTGCTTGTCGGCGAGGTTCACCGTGTTCAGTATCGCGGGAACGCGACGCTTTATCATCTTCGAGGGGGTTCCGACGACCTGCATTGCGAACGCGACGTTTTCGTAGACGGTCTTGTTCGGAAGGAGGCGGAAATCCTGGAAGACTACGCCGAGCTGTCGTCTGTAATACGGGATCTTGCGATCCGGGATCGTCGTCAGATTGTACTTGCCGACAATGATGTTTCCCGCAGTCGGCTTTTCCTCGCAGAGAAGAAGCTTCATGAGGGTCGTCTTACCCGCACCGGAGTGGCCGACGATGAAAACAAATTCGCCGTCGTCGATGTGCAGGTTTACGTCCTTCAAGGCAACTGTGCCTGACGGGTACGATTTCTTAACATTTCTGAATTCGATCATAACAGTATCCTTAATCGTCCGGAGAAGTTCTCCGTGTCTTTTACGATAGTTGACCTTTCAAAACAGTGCAGGGAGAGCACCTTACACGATATCCGCAAGCGAGCGGGAAACGAGATATGCCATCCCTGCAGTCAGTATTACGTTATGCTTGCACTCGGTGCAGGCTGATGTCAGAACTTAACAGGCTTTGCAACGAGGTATCTCTTGACCATGAGCGCGACCTTAAAGGTGATGGCGTGGTCGA
>CAYWTG010000087.1:0-6375 GCA_964461155.1 uncultured Ruminococcus sp. | reverse complement strand
TCATACATTTTCTTTATACCTTCCTTATGTCATTTGTTATTTTTGAAATTTATGCAGTCGCCGCGCGAGACTGTCACGTGACAGCCGATCGAGCGCAGCTTTTCGTCAAGTCGTCCGAGCCCCTCCGCCGACTCTATGCCGGTGGCGAGCTTGTTGTTATATAGGAGATATTTCCCCCTCACCTCTGCGGGCGACAGATTCGGCATGACAACATTCGCTCCCGCAAGTATGCCGAGAAGCTGCCCGTCGCTTGCGGCCGTGCCGAGTGCCGTCGTCGCGGGGAGAAGCAACTCAGGATTCATCAATCGAAGCACGGCGAGACAGTTGAGCGTCAAGCTCGTGCTTCCCGTCGGGCAGTCGCGAAGCGGCGTGTCCTTGTGCGGGATAAACGGTCCGACGCCGACCATGTGCGGCTCAAAGCTTTTGATAAAGCGGAGATCTCGAACGATGTGTCCGAGCGTCTGACCGGGAGTGCCGACCATAAAGCCGCATCCCGTTTGATATCCGAGCTCTTTTAAGTCTCTGAGACAGCGCATTCTGTTTTCAAGCGTCAGCTCCGGCGGATGAAGCGAGGCATAGTGCTCTGCCGCGGCCGTTTCGTGACGCAAGAGATATCTGTCAGCGCCCGCCTCTCTCAGCTTTGCATAGCTTTCGCGCGAGCGTTCGCCGACGGAGAGAGTGACGGCGACATCGGGGTGAGTTTTCTTTATTCTCGTCACGATGTCCGAAAGACGCTCATCGGTGAAGTACAAGTCCTCGCCGCCCTGCAAAACAAATGTGCGAAAGCCGAGGGTATAGCCGATCTTTGCGCACTCGAGTATCTCGTCCGCGTCAAGGCGATATCTCTGCGCCGCGCGATTACTGCGCCGTATGCCGCAGTAAAGGCAGTCGTTTCGACATATGCTCGATATTTCGATAAGTCCGCGAATGAAGATCCCGTCGCCGTAGACGCGCTCGCGAGCTTTTGCGCCCGCTTTGCGAAGATATTCCGCCTCGTCGCCGTCTGCTGCGAGAACTTCTTCAAGCTCCGCATCTGTGACATCATCGCCGCACGCGAGTTTTTCAACCGTTTTATATATATTCGTCATGTGTTTGAATAAAGCGTTTTGCTGCTGATTCCCGGCAGTCTGCCGAGCTTTCCGCCGAGAGCACTTATGACATCCTGCGGTGCGTCGAGTGCTATGCTTATTATGTTTATGCCGCGTTCGCGGTACGGCAGACCCATTCTTCCTATGATATATTCGCCGTACTCGTGAAGAAGTTCGTTGAGGCGATCGACCTTGCCACCCTCTTCGACGATCACGCCGATTATCGCAACTCTTTTTTCCATATTCCGTCCTTTCCGAAAAAGCAAAAAGCCGCGCACAGGCGCGGCCGAAGAAACGAAAAATATTTAACTCGCCGACCTCGACATTGCAAAAAGGCTCTGCCTCGGAAAGCACATGATTTTTCTTTCGCCTTGCCTGAGATAAGCTCACAGCTCGGGGATTTTACTGCTTTGTACATATATTATAGCATATCGCGTGCGCGATTGCAAGTGAACTTTCTTATTTTAAGTCTCTCACGCGATCGGTGAGCATCGGAAGGCATTTCTCGAACTTCACGCCGTACCAGTGGCTCTCGTCGCCGAGCGTCGCACGTATCGATTCCACGGTGAAATCCGCGGCAAGCTTCATCGCGTCGTAAAGCGAAAAGTCATGCATGAGTGCGGCGAAAAGCGTGCTTGCGAACACGTCTCCCGTGCCGTGCGACTCGATCGGGATATTCTCCGCGAAATACGACTCGAACGAGTCGCTCTCGCTGTCGTAGCAGACGCATCCGCGACGGGTGCTGTCGTATGAAACTCCCGTAAGGAGCGCGCGGCGACAACCGAGCGAGCAGAGATCTTTGAGCATCCCGTTTATGTAGCTTTCGTCATATCCGTGCGGGATAAACTCTCGCTCGAGCATGAGTGCGGCCTCGGTGATATTCGGCACGATCATATCGGCGTGAGTGCACAGGCGACGCATCGCCGCGACGTGTCCCGTATCAAATCCCGAATACAGCCGACCGTTGTCAGCCATCGCGGGGTCGACGAATACAAAGCCGTCGGCGCGAAAATTCTTTATAAAATCAAGCACCACGTCGACCTGACGCTCGCTTCCGAGATAACCCGTGTATATTCCGTCAAACGAAAGCCCCTCTCGCATCCAGTGTTCACCGATCGCGGGGATATCGTCTGTCAGATCATGAAAAGTATAGCCTTTGAAGCCGCCGGTGTGCGTGGAAAGCACCGCTGTCGGGATCACCGCGCAGCTGAGCCCCATTGCCGATATTACGGGCAGAGCCACGGTGGCCGAGCACTTTCCGAAGCACGACAGGTCTTGCAGTGTTACAACATTCTTGTTCTTCATTTTTCCGGATATATGCCTTTTTTCATTTTGAAATACGAATATAGTATAAAGCTTTTTTCCCTCGTTGTCAATAGCGTATTTATTTAAAAAGGTAAGATAATATGCCTCTCGCCCTCTCGATAATAGGCGGCAAAGTCGGGATATGAGGCGCGAAAACGGGCACTTTTTGCGATTTTTCGCCGATTTATCCCATATGACGCCCCCACGCGGCGACAAATTCATGCGATAAGGTTGAAATTTCCCCTCGTTTAATGTATAATAAAGCGAATACACCTTATAAGGAGTGTGCCAAAATCGTGAAAACCGAATCGAAATCCGGCGGCAGCTTTGCAAAAAAGCTCGTCACGGCATTCCGAAAAAGCGTGATAATATCCGCGCTCGACAAATTCTGTCTGTGGATATACAGCCTTCTCGGAAGCGGACTATTCGCTCGCATATTCACAACCGATGCGAATAAATCCGACCCGTCTGACAGCTCGCCGAAAAACGGCAGGATATCAAAGACGCGCCGATGGATATCCTCGCACATCGAGGACTCCCGCGTGCTTGCGAGCATAACCTCGGCGGCGTCGAGCCTTATCTCGTGCCGACTCCGCGTTATCGGAGCGTATCTTATGACATTTTCCGTATACAGTCTCTTATCTGCGGCAATATCGCTCATCATCTGCGACACGGTCGCCGCAAGATATGACGCGTATGTGCTTCTTGTCGAGGCCGCGACTGTCGGAGCTTTGTCTGTACCGTTCCTTGCCTCACGCAAAACCGTATCAAAGGCGATCTTCTCCTCGCGCATCTGCACAAAGATCGTCGACATCTGCGGCTTTTCGCAGAACAAGCTCCGCACAGACGACGTCACGGGTAAATATTCCGTCGCGTTCGTTTTCGGACTTATTTGCGGAATCGCAACGCTCGTCGTCTCACCGCTCTACATCTTTGCGGCTCTCTTTGCCGCCGCAGGTGCTTACATTATCCTCGCTCTGCCCGAGTTCGGTGTCGTGTGCCTGTTCTTGCTCGCGCCTCTTGCGCCGACGAGTGCTCTGATCGTGCTTGTCGCTCTCGTCGCGTTTGCGTTTTTGATGAAGATCATCCGTGCAAAGCGCGTCTTCAACTTCAAGAAGGTCGATCTTTTCGTCGCCGCGCTCGCCGTGCTCTTGGCGTTCGGCGGTGTCGTATCGTTCTCATCCGACTCGCTCATCCCCGCGTTCATGTACGTCAGCTTCATCGTCGGATATTTTCTCGTATCGTGCTGTATGCGCTCCTCCGAGTGGCTTCACCGCTGTATGTGCGCCGCCGTCTGGGCAGGACTTATCGTCGCTTTCTACGGAATACTTCAATACGTATTTGCGGGAACGATGGTCAGCGCGTGGCTTGATGACGAGCTCTTCGAGGGTATCTCCGGACGAGCAGTATCGACGCTCGAAAACCCGAATATGCTCGGCGAGTATCTCATTATGATACTTCCGATGGCTCTCTCGGTGTGGATCTCGGGCAAGGGTATGTCGCGACGTCACTCTTTCGTGTCGTTTATACTTCTCGGTATGTGCCTCATCCTCACGTGGAGCCGCGGCGCATGGCTCGGATTCATTTTCGCGCTCGTCGCCTTCTTGCTCATTTGGAACAGACGCTCAATGTGGCTCATCGTGCTCGGCGCGGCAAGCGTTCCGTTCTTGCCGTTCATTCTTCCCGACACCATCGTCTCGCGCTTTACGAGCATCGGAAATCTTGCCGACTCGTCGACATCCTACCGCGTCAACATCTGGCGAGGTTCGATGCACATGGCCAAAGATTATCTCTTTACCGGAATCGGCGTCGGCGAGGGACCGTGGGAAGTCATATACCCGAGCTACACACTGCCCGGCATTGAGGCCGCGCCTCACTCGCATAATCTGTTCATTCAGATCACGCTCGAAATGGGCATCTTCGGCATTCTCTTCTTCCTCATTGCGATATTCCTTCTTGCAAAGCTTGCCTTTTCGCTCATCTCGCGTCTCGGACGTGAGGACACCTCGACTCTCGAAAAGAATTACGCGACAAACGCAAAGCTTGCGATTGCAGGCCCGCTCTGCGGACTGCTTGCCGTGCTCATCCAAGGACTTACCGACAACTCGTGGTACAACTACAGAGTTTATCTGATGTTCTGGCTGATGCTCGGACTTATCCCCGCATTTGTAAAAAGCATTTCGTCAACGCTCGACCAGGCGCATTTCAGCGCGCTCCCGAGCATTGACAGCACGGATGAAGCATCCGCGGATATTCGTATCACCGATAATTCCAAAACAGGAAAGGAACAAGCTCATGACTGAAAGGAAGTTTAAGCTCAATTTCATCGATATCCTCATTCTTATAGTTCTCGCCGTTGCAGTCGGCGTGCTCGGCTACATTTTCGTCTTCAGCGATACCACCGTCGTCGAGGGTGAAAAACACACGATCGAATACGTGGTGGAGATAAACTCCGTAAATGCGGAAGCATTTAAAGACGCGGTCAACGTCGGCGACGTAGTAACTCTCGAAGAAAAGAGAAGCACCGTGCTCGGCACGGTAACCGGAGTTGAAAAGCGCGACTGCTACAAGGCAGGCTACAGCAACTCCGAAAAGAAGGAGGTTTACACGAAAGACGACGACAG
This sequence comes from uncultured Ruminococcus sp., assembly GCA_964461155.1. Taxonomy (GTDB): domain Bacteria; phylum Bacillota; class Clostridia; order Oscillospirales; family CAG-272; genus RUG11130. The sequence continues at coordinate 1,358 of CAYWTG010000087.1, read as the reverse complement.
GATCGACATCATCGTCACGTTCACCGCAGAAGCAGAGCTCGACAAGTGGGGTTACTGCGTCGCGGACGAAACTCATCTTCCCGTAAACACCACCATCAGACTCATAATCGGCAACCTCAGCGGCTCGGCAACCGTCATCAAAAACACGGTTCTTGACTAAACGTGAATCCGAAGTTCACTAACGGAGATGATTATATGAAAACACTGATTATAGACAATAATCTGCTATACTGCTTTGTTGCTCTGATTTGTGCGGTGCTCCTCGCTTACACGCTGACGCCCATCGTCCGCGTCCTTGCATTCAAGCTCGGTGCCATCGACATTCCCCGCGACAACAGACGTATGCACAAGAAACCCATTCCGCGAATCGGCGGTCTTGCGATCTTTTTAAGCTTCTTTGTCACCGCCCTGCTCTTCTGCGACATCAGCCGCGAGCTCCTCATCGTCCTTTTCGGAGGACTTTTGATGGTCGCGCTCGGCGTGCTCGATGACATTTACTCGCTGAATCCGTGGATCAAGCTCCTGTGGCAGCTCGGAGTCGCCGTCGGCACGGTCATGTGCGGTATACGCATCGACCGCATCAGCATCGGAGATGAGTTCATCTCTCTCGGCATTTGGAGCATTCCCGTTACCGTTCTCTGGATCGCGGGTCTTACAAACGCCATAAACCTCATCGACGGCCTTGACGGTCTGTCGTGCGGCGTTTCCACGATCTCGTCGATCTCGATCTTATTTGTCATCATCATTCAGGGCGGAGATTTCTCCTCTGCGCTCATCACGCTCATCTTAACCGGATCATGTTGCGGCTTCTTGCCGTTCAACAGAAACCCCGCAAAGATCTTCATGGGTGACACCGGTGCACTGTTCCTCGGATATACCCTCTCGGTAATATCCGTACAGGGTATGTTCAAAGCTCACGCGCTGATTTCGCTCGTCGTTCCGCTCATCATCTTTGCTCTGCCCCTCGCGGATACGACCTTTGCGATAATCAGACGTCTCCTCGCGGGCAAGAGCCCGTTCTCCGCAGACCGCGGGCACCTGCATCACAAGCTCGTCGACATGGGTTTCACTCAGAAAGAGTCGGTAAAGATCCTTTACTCGATCTGCGGTATTCTCGGACTTGTCGCCGTGTTCATGTGCGATAAGATGTTCTCGACCGGAATCCTCTTAAAGTCGCTCATCATCGCGGCCATCGCGCTTGTTATCTTCTTTGTGTACATCATGATACTGAAGAACCCCACAAGCCGAGTTCACACGGGTCTCATTGAGGACGCAAAAGAAGAGATCCCCGAAACGCACCGCCGCGACGGCGAAACGAAATCGAAATAACGAGCGAAAGGACAATCACTATGGAAAAC
>CAYWTG010000086.1:0-6407 GCA_964461155.1 uncultured Ruminococcus sp. | reverse complement strand
ATTTTGCCTTTATGTCCATCGGGATCGGCAGCTTCCTTACGAAATTCATGTTCATTGTTTTGTTGTCCTTTCTCAGCGGCGGTGTATGTATTTTGATCTGACGAAGTATTGTCAGACGTCGCGACATTTAAAGTTTTTCGATTATCCTCCCAAGAGTGCGTTCGACGCCGTCCTTTACGGGAATCGTGACATCGGCACTTGAGCGGTAGAGCCCTTCACGCTCGGCGAATCTGCGGCGCAGTGCGTCGCGGTCAAACGCGGTCGGGCGGTTGGAGGTGGGAGTTATCTCGTCAAGCGGGCGGTCAAGGAAGAATATACGGCCGCTTCGGCGCAACGCGAGGATGTTTTCACGTCTTGTCACGACCCCGCCTCCCGTGGCGATAACGACACCGGTCATATCTGCGGCGGCGCGGACGGAGCGCGTTTCCTCGAGACGGAAGAACTCCTCGCCGTGCTCGGCGAATATGTCGGAGATCTTCATTCCGAGACGCTCTTCGGTGAGCACATCGGTGTCGACAAAGCGTCTGCCCGTTTTCTCTGCGATGGCGCGTCCGAGCGTCGATTTTCCCGAGCCCGGCATACCCGTGAGGACGATGTTCTCCTTTTCACGGGAAATCTCGCCGAATATTCGATCCGTGACGCTTGCGTCGCGACACTCTCCCGTGAAGAGCTCCGAGGCGCGAACGGCCTGTGCGACGAGCATATAAAGCCCACCCTCGGCGCACGCTCCCGCGTCTCGCGCATTTATGACAAGTGATGTGCGAAGCGGATTGTACACGGCGTCGGCAACGGCCGATAGATTATCAAAGCGAGAGATGTCGACGGCGCACTCGGCGATAGAGTCGCCGCCGTTTGCGTTCGGGAACATCCCGCAGGGTGTCGTGTTGATGATGACGTCCGTGTCGCGGCACGTCTCGTATGCCGTCTCGTAGGATATGCAGTCATCTCCCGCGCGTCTTCCCGCCACGGTGATACTGCGTGCGCCGAGGCGACGGCACGCAACGCGAGCCGTGTGCGAGGTGCCGCCGGTTCCGAGGATGAGGACGCTTTTCCCCTCGAGAGATCCCGCGACGCGAAGAAGAAGCGCGGAAAGACCGTAAATGTCGGTGTTGTAGCCGTAGAGCTTGCCGTCGCGATTTACGACAGTGTTGACAGCACCGATCTGCGCGGCCTCGTCGTCCGTCACGTCGAGATATTTCATGACCTCGCGCTTATATGGGATGGTGACGTTTATGCCCTTGAAGTCGCGCTTTTCCATAAAGTCCGCAAGACTTTCGGGTGAAAGCTCGACGAGCTTATAGTCATACGGAGCGATGCGGCGGTGTATTTCTTTTGAAAAGCTGTGCGGAAGCTTCTCTCCGATAAGTCCGAAATCCATTTCTCGTCCTCCTTTTCGCGCGAGTCACTTTAAATGTCAGTTCACGCTTTTCAGTCGATGTGTCGATCGAGCTTGAAGCGCATGATCTTGCGAAGCGTGTTCTTCGGGAACTCCGTCTCGCGTATTTTTACCGTTCCGACCTTCTTGTACGGCACGGTGTGCCTGTTGTAGTCGGCTATATTCTTTGTAAAGTATGCTTCTATATCATCAATGCCGTTTTTCTCGAAATAGTCGAAGTCGGGATATATTTCGGCACAGATCATGTCGGATTTACTCTCGTCGCGGCTGATGCCCTCGTAGACGACGATGTCGACGATTCCGGGTATCTCAGAAAGCTCCGTCTCGATCTCCTCGGGATATACGTTTTTGCCGTTCGACAGGATGATGAGGTTTTTAAGTCGTCCCGTGATGTAGAGCCAGCCGTCGCTGTCAATGTGGCCGTAGTCGCCCGTGAGGAAGTATCCGTCGCAGTCGAACGCGTTGAGAGTTGCTTCCTCGTCGTCGAGGTAGCCCATCATCACGTTTTGACCCTTGATGCAGATCTCGCCGTCGCCGTATTCGTCGGGGTCTTTGATCTTTACGCGCACGGACGGGATTATGCGTCCGACGCTGCCCGATTTCACGAGGTCGTTTCTGTTGACGCTTATAAGCGGCGAGCATTCCGTGATGCCGTAGCCGTTGAGCACGCGCACGCCCATATCCTCAAAGAAATCCGCGACGGGAGCCGACAGCGGCGCACCTCCGCAAACGACGAGCTTCAGCCGGCCGCCGAAAGAGGAGAGGATTCCCGAAAAGAGGCGGCGACGCACGGCGGAGGGAGCGTTTTCGAGCTTTGACGCCACGGCGAAGAGCTTTGCAAGCGCGCGATCCTTGCCCGTGTCGCGAGCCGTGTCGAGTATCTTGCGGCGGAAAGTTTCGAGATACAGCGGAACGAGGATAAGGTGCTCGGGACGCTCATTTTTCAACTCGCGCATGATGTAGCGAAGACCGGACGAGATGTATACCTCCGCTCCGATGATGAGGTTTCCGAGGATGCCTACCGTCGAGCCGAAGGTGTGGTGAGGCGGGAGCAGTCCGATCGTTTTCGAGTAGCCGTGTATGAGCGAAAGCCCTGCGGAGATGTCGAAAAGTATCGCGCTCTGCGAGAGCATAACGCCCTTGCCGCGACCGGTCGTGCCCGAGGTGAACACGATAAGCGCGGTTTTGTCGGGAGAGATACGCGCGTCTTCGTATGATGTGTCGCCGTGCATACGAGCTTCCGTGCCGTCGACGATCATGGAAGAGAGTGTGCGCTCGAAGTCGCCGTCCTCGATGGCGACCGTGTGATGCTTCGGCACGACCTCGCTGAGAAAATCGAGCTTGTTTTTCAGCACGTCGTTGCCGCAGAACAGGTGCGTGACGTTTGCACGCTCGAGCGCGGCACGAAGCTCCTCACCGCTCCAGTCCGCGTCGAGCGGAACGATGACCGCGCCGACGGAGAGAAGTGCGAGATAAGAGCAGGCCCAGCCGTATGACAGCTTGCCGATAAGCGCGACGCGGCCGTTTTTTACGCCCATGGCGAGCGCGGATGTCGCAAGAGCGCGGACGTCGTGACCGAGTCGCGAGAAAGTGATCTTAACTGATTCGGCGTCGCTCGGGCGTGTTCTGTAGGAGTATGCGATCTTGTCCGCGTGGAGGGCGGTCACGTCCTCGACGAGCTCGCGGACATTAATATAATTTTCGGTAGGGTAAAGCGGATATTCTTTCATTTTGATAAATACCGTTTCTTTCATTTTGATACGAGACACGAGCCGAACTCGCCCCTCTGCGGGATATTATATCACAGTATTGTTGCAAAATCAACATCTTTTTTGCCCGCGACATTTCACCCGCGTCCTCTCGACGAAGAAAGACGAGATTTTCGACGTTATTATCCCACCGAAATATTGCGAAATTGTTGTGCCGATGTAAAAAAACGTGAGATGCGCGTATCGATGGTGAAAATCGGCGTGAGGTGTGGTATAATTTACGCGGGAAACGAATTTCGCTGTGCGAAAATTTGTTTCATTTGAGCTCGATAAGCTCAAATGCGCGGTTACACCACGCCCGCGATATTGACGGCCTCGCAAAAATGCCATTGCGAGGAGGCATATTTTGCTTCGTGGTATAATTTACGCGGGAATGATCTCGCTTTATCAAAATGCTTGAGCAAAGACCGGCTCTCACTGTATATCTCACAGTCGCTCGGCGACGGAAAGACGTGAAAAATGAAAGTTAAGCTGACCCGAAATTTGAGGATCTCAATTCTTACGCTGATCCTATGCGCACTCACGGCGTATGTGCTCCTCGACTCTTTCATGATAGAGCGTGCGATGTGCACCGTTTCAAATGAGCCCGAGAGCACCGAGAATGTCGAGGGCGATGACGCGCCGGTCGGCGAGGTGACGGATGCGTACAGCGACAGCGAAATGTCTGTCGTCCTTACACAGTATCGCGAGTATGACACGGATATTTACGTCGCCGACATTCGCATCGACTCACCCGAATATCTGAAATGCGCGTTGGCGCACGACACATACGGTCGAAATATCAAGGAAAAAACGTCGGCCATGGCGAAGAGGGTTGATGCGATCGTCGCCGTGAACGGTGATTATTACGGAGCGCGTGAGGGCGGCTTTGTCGTAAGAAACGGCGAGCTGTACCGCATGGTGCCGAATTCCAAACTCGACGCGCTCGTCATATACGAAGACGGAAGATTTGAAACGGTCGTCGGACACAAAACTCGTGCGGCAGAGCTTGTCGAAAACGGTGCGCGGCACGTGTTCTCGTTCGGGCCGGGGCTTCTCTCGGACGGAGAGATCACCGTCAAAAGAGGCGACGAGGTCGAGCAGTCCATGCGCAGCAACCCGCGCACGGCGATAGGTTATATCGGCGACGGGCACTATGTGATGCTCGTCTCGGACGGACGCTTTGACACGTCGGAGGGACTGTCGCTTTATCAGCTTGCAAGCTTCATGAAGAGGCTCGGCGTAAAAGAGGCGTACAACCTCGACGGAGGCGGCTCGTCCACCATGTATTTTAAAGGTAAGATCGTGAACCGACCGACGACGGACGGGAAAAAGATCAGCGAAAGGAGCGTGAGCGACATTGTCTACATCGGATATTGAAAAGGCTGTCATCAAGGACGGCGTCTCCGAAGAAAGAGCCGCTTTTGAAAAGGGCTGGCTCGGTCGCGCGATCGGCTTTGCGGTGTCGTCGTGCATCGTGGCACTGTTCGGCGCGGTGTACGAGCTGTTTTCGCACGGAGTGTATTCTTATTCAATGATCTACGCCTTCGCGTACCTGCTTGTCGGCGGGTGTGTGCCGTCGCTTTTCATGGCACGTTTTAAAAGAAGATGCATCGTCGGCGCAGCGTTTGAGCTGTACGCGTTCGCTCTCGCCTGCGCGACGGCGGGAAGCGTTGTCGGCGGCGTTTTGGAGATCTACGGAAGCTCGAACAGGCTGTTGCCGATTTTCTACGTGCTCGCTGCTCTGTCGGCGATAGGCTCGGTGCTTCTCCTCGTGATAAGGCACCGACGCGAGCGTTTCGACGACGAAAAACAACATTAAATTATGCGAATATTATACACCTTATGTGAATAAAAAGTCAATGACAAATGCTCCAAAGCTCGCATGGCATCGGCGTACCTCGAGTGAATATCCGACAAAAACAGCATCACGTTAATGTTTTGTCGAGTCTCTCGTCCGCCTCGCCGAGCCTTGACACGCACGGCGGCATCTGATATAATATTCACACCGCGTCTTGTCGCGCGAATTCTAAAAGAGCATTATCGCCGCCGCGTGCGGCTTTTCGGAGATATTATGAGAAAGAGAACGCTACTCCGCCTGACGTATTCGGCCGTGTGCCTTGCGGCAGCCCTCGTGCTTCCGCTCGTCACGGGAAATGTGCCGAAAATCGGAAATATGCTATGCCCGATGCACATCCCCGTCATCCTTTGCGGATTCATCTGCGGGCCGTACTGGGCGGCGGCGGTCGGAGCTTCGGCACCGCTTTTCAGAAGCGTGATCTTCGGCGCACCGGCCATGCTCCCGATGGCGGTGTCTATGGCATTTGAGCTCGCCGCATACGGAGCGGTGTCGGCTCTCGTCTACTCGCACACGGGAAAGCTCGGGCGAAGCGCGAAGCGCACTTATGTGTCGCTTCTTTGCGCGATGATCGTCGGCCGCGCCGTTTGGGGGCTTGTCAGGATGCTTCTCTCGGTCGCGCTTGCCGAGTCGTTTCCGCTTTCCGCTTTTGTCGCGGGTGCGTTTGCGAACGCCATACTCGGTATCGTGCTTCAGCTGATACTTATCCCGCTTGTGGTGAACGCGCTTCGCCGCCTTCCCGAGTCGGGGATCGAAAAGTAATAATTATAAGAAAGCTCGGACGGCTTTTGCGGCGATTTCGGTACTGCCGCAGGGCGTGTCCGACTTTTTTTCGCGCCTTTTCCGACAAGTGCCCCGATGAGCGCATTTTTGTTGTCTTTTCGAGCGAATATCGTTTGACAAACCCATGCGCTATAGTATATAATATAAGCTATGAGCTTTCGTTCTTAATTTTTGGAGGTATCCGCCATGTCCTGTCAAATGCTCGATATATTCGGCAATATGGTATTCAGCGATTCCGTGATGCGCTCGCGTCTCCCCGCAGATACATATGCCGCCATGAAGCGCACCATCGCCGAGGGAAAACGCCTCGACATCTCCGTCGCAAACGTAGTTGCCGACGCCATGAAGACCTGGGCCGTCGAAAAGGGCGCGACACACTACACACACTGGTTCCAGCCCATGACGGGTATTACCGCCGAAAAGCACGACTCCTTTTTGAATCCCGCGGATGACGGCACGGCCATAACCGAGTTTTCCGGTCGCGAGCTCGTCCACGGAGAATCCGATGCTTCGAGCTTCCCCTCGGGAGGTCTTCGCGCCACGTTCGAGGCGAGAGGCTACACCGCGTGGGACCCGACGTCTTACGCGTTCGTAAAAGACAACACGCTCTGCATCCCCACGG
>CAYWTG010000085.1:0-6450 GCA_964461155.1 uncultured Ruminococcus sp. | reverse complement strand
CTTCTATCATCTCTACAAGACCTACGGCTGTAACCTCCAGTTCGGCGGCGACGACCAGTGGTCGAATATGCTCGGCGGTACGGAGCTCATCCGCCGCAAGCTCGGAGCCGACGCAAATGCCATGACGATAACGCTTCTCACCGACTCGCAGGGCAAGAAGATGGGCAAGACCGCGGGAAATGCCGTATGGCTCGACCCGAACAAGACCTCGCCTTTCGAGTTCTATCAGTATTGGAGAAATGTCGGCGACGCGGACGTTATGAAGTGCATTCGTATGCTTACATTCCTCCCGATCGATCAGATCGACGAGATGGACAAGTGGGACGACTCCCGCATCAACGAGAAGAAGGACATCCTCGCATATGAGCTCACGGCTCTCGTTCACGGCGAGGAGGAAGCAGATCGCGCACGCGGCGTCTCAAAGTCGCTGTTCGCGGGCGGCGGTGACGACGCTAATATGCCGACGACAGAGCTCGCCGAGAGCGACATTCCCGAGGGCGGCATAACCCTCGTTGACCTCATGATCAAGTGCGGACTTTGCCCCAGCAAGGGTGAGGCGCGCAGACTCGTTCAGCAGGGCGGCGTTCTCGTAAACGGCGAGAAAGCGACAGATCCGCTCGCGCTCTTCGACACAGAATCGCTTCGCGAGGGTGTGAAGATCCGCAAGGGCAAGAAAGTATTCCACAAGGCAACGATAAAGTAAAACAAACGGCAGTCGCGCCGCATATCGCACGGTATGCGGCGCGAACGGGGTATGGGAAGAAAGATGAAATACAAACTGATAGCAAGCGATCTCGACGGCACGCTCCTCGCGCCGAGCGGGGAAATTACCGAAGAAAATCTCGCCGCGATTGCGCGCATAACTGACGCGGGCGTGCTGTTCGTTCCCGTAACGGGACGCGCACTTTACGAAATACCCGAGAGCGTCAGAGAGTGCCCGAACGTGAGGTACATCATCTGCTCAAACGGTGCGGTGATCTACGATCGTGCGACGGGCGAGAGCGAACGCCACTGCTTCACGGCGGAGCGTTTTGCCGAGATCCGCTCGCTTGTGACGGAGTACACCGCGACGATGACAGTACACTGCGACTTATATTCCGTAGCCGACGCGAACATGACGCGCGAGATGTACGAGTATTACAGAGTCAACGAGTATTATCAGGCGCATATAAAGCAGAACAATGTCCTGCGCGACGATTTTAAAGAGTACATCGAGCTCCCGCATGAAGCGGAGATGATGAGCCTGTTTTTCAAATACGACAGCGAGCTCGAAGAGTGCCGCGAGAGACTTATTGCCATGGGAGACGTCGATGTCACTTCTTCCGTCGCGGGAAATCTCGAGCTTATTCGCCACGGCGCACTCAAAGGTGCGGCTCTCACGAAGCTGTGCGCCCGTCTTGGCATTTCGACAGATGCCGTTATCGCCGTCGGCGACAGCAGCAACGATATTTCAATGATGCAAACGGCAGGAACTGCTCTCGCCGCCGCAAACGCATCCAACGCCGTAAAATCGGTTGCCGATGAGGTGGTCTGCTCGTGCTTTGACAATATCGCGTGCGATATTTGGGAGAAGTATATTAAATAAGCCGCGTCGCAACTTTTGCACGTGCAAAATAAAGACTCAAAACGGATCGTCCGCCGATCGCGTACCGAAGTTTGATCTTCCGGCCGCGCACTCAAGCGGATGAGCCGTTTTTCGCTTTAATTTGCACTTCGCCGCTCACGCATTTGTCAAAAATATATTGAAAACGCGGCAGTATTAGTGTATAATTATGACATAGAGGCGTAAGCCCGAAATCGCCGTGTGAAGCACGGGAACGAAAGGAAAAAGTAAAGTGAAAAAGAGAAGAATCTTGTCGGCATTTCTCGCGCTCGTGACGGCGGCGGGATGTGCAATCGGCACGGTGGGAGCGGCAAGTGCCGCCGACGCGTCGCCGTATAAGGACGTGAAAAAGTCTTGGTGGAGCTACCCGCAGATCATGTACGTAACGGAAAACGGCTACATGAACGGTACGGGCGGCGGAAAATTTGAGCCGCAGGGAACGATGACGCGCGCCATGGTCGTCACGGTGCTCTACAGATTTCAAAACGAGCCCGAAGTCGAATTCAAAGCGAAGTTTAAAGACGTAAAGGCGAAAGACTGGTTCGCGAATGCGGTGATCTGGGCTGAGGAAAACGGAATCGTCAACGGAATCGAAGAGGGAAAGTTCGCGCCGAACGAGAGCATTACCCGCCAACAGCTCGCCGCGATCCTCATGAGATACGCGCCGCAGGAGTACATCAAAACGGACGGTCGAAAAGATATCACGGGATATTCCGACTACAAAAAAGTTCAGTCGTACGCACGTGACGCTATGTCATGGGCAAACTCCGTGGGGCTTATCACGGGAGTGACAAAGAAGACTCTCGAGCCCGCAAGTAGCGCGACGCGCGAGCAGGTCGCAACGATATTACAGAGATTCAAGACAAGTGCCGCGTTTGAGTACGAGCTTGTCTATAACACTCCGACGGTAAGCAGTACGTACACCGAAAAGCCGTATGAGCTCATCAGCGATGCCGATATTTACGTCGCCGTCGACGGCACAGACACAAACCCCGGTACGATCGATAAGCCGATCTGCTCGTTTGAGCGTGCAGTAGAGATGGTTCGCGAGCTGAAGAAGACAGCAAAAGACGAGATCGTCGTCGCATTTAAGGCAGGAAACTACGGCTCGCTCGAGGGGCTCACGCTTACTGCGGCAGACAGCGGAACGGCCGATGTGCCGATCAGATACTGCGCTTACGGCGACGGAGATGTCGTCTTCTCGAACGGTATCACGCTTCCCTCAGACAAATTTGTGCCGATAGAGGACGGCGACAAGTACCTATTCACCGAGAAGAACTACGGCAGTATATATAAGATGTCGCTTGACGGCTATGTCTCGGCGGGAAGTGAGATCTCCTCGTTGTTTGCGGACGGCGGTATCTGCCATGAGGCGCGCTTCCCGAACAAAGACGAAAACGGCATCGATATGTTTTACACAAACATGACGACGACCGTCGATAAGTATTCGAGTATTCGTCTACAGGCACTGCTGCCGAAGATCGTAGCCGGCTTCCGCACGACGGAGGGAATGAAGATATCGGGACACCTCAGAACGGGTTGGCTCATCGATACGTTCAAAGTTAAGTCATACGACCCCGAGACGAATATCGTTGTGTTCGACATTTACGAGGGATATATGCCCGACAACGGTTACCGCATCGGCGAGTCACATGGAGGCTTTGACCTCATGTACGAGGGACGCGTGGACGACACTGTGTATTTTTCCAATCTCTCAGATCAGCTCGACAGTGACGGCGAGTACTGGAGCGACACGAAAACGAACACTCTTTACGTGTATGAGCCGAGCGGCGACTACACAGTGGCTCTCGGCGGCACGTTCATAAATGCCGAGGACTCCTCGTATATCAGCTTTGTCGGACTCACTTTCGACGGGTGCACCGACACGGCGATGATATGCAACCACACCGATCATATCACGATCGATCGTTGCACGATCGGCAATATCGCGGGAGAATATGTCGTAAACGGATACAAAGCGAAGAACTTTACACTCCGCGACAGCGAGCTTTACTCGTTCGGCGCGATGGGAGTCTCCGTAAAGCCGCACGCGGGAGATAAGCAATGGTCGCTCGAGTCCGCTCATACGCTAATCGAGAACAACTACTTCCACGACTTCGGGTTTATAAATTCGTGGTCGTCGGCAGTGCAGGTGGGATATGACGTCGGTGCGCGCGTCGCGCATAATCTCTTCGAGCGCGGTGCACACGGCGGTGTCGACTACGGCGATCTTATCGACTCCGTTTTCGAGTACAACATCTTCGACAGCATGATGCTGACCACGGCCGATTTCGGTGCACTCTACACCTGCGACAGATTCACGACACGTTCCAATGTCGTAAGATACAATATGTTCCGCAACATCCCCGCCGGAGGAGCTCAGTACGGAATCTATCTCGACGGCGCGTCGAACGGTACCGAGATCTACGGAAATCTCTTCTATAACGCCGGCTCAAGCGGAGTCACAATCAACGGCGGTCGCGATAACAATATCCACGACAACGTGTATATCACGACTCACAGCGGAGGACGTTTCCTGTTCGCGAATTTGAATCCCGAGACGAAAAAGTATCTTGACTCCGACGGCTCGTACACTCCCTCGGAAAACAACGAAGTGACCGAGCTTGCGACGCTGATACCGCAGGCGGGAGACGCCGAGTATGACACATGGCGCGCAAAGTGGCCGCTTCTCTACACGTATCACACCGACATCTCAAAGCTCGGCGAGATCGAGTGCTACTGGACGACGGTGAACTACGTTTCAGACAACTACCAGATCGGTGACCGCCCGATCTCCGAGCGTTCATATCTGCTCTACGGAGTCGGTGCCGAGACGAACAAGGTCATCGGCCTTGATGAAAATCCCATCTTCGCCGACCCGACGCACGGCGATTACACTATCGTCGGTGACACGGACATTGCGCTTCCGATCTCCGAGATGGGAAGATACTGAGTTTAAAGCGATAATGATCGGTACGGCGGTGTTGCGTCATGTACAACGCCGTGCCGAGAATATGCGCTTAAAGAAACACAAAAACGCTCTGCAAGCTTTATCTTGCAGAGCGTTTTGATTATGCTTTTGTTTTAAACGACTCATCAGCGGTCGCTTTTGCGAGATGACTTTTCGTCGTCTTCATCATCCTCGTTTTCTTTGGGGATGACGTTGACAAGTATCTCGAGTACGCGCTTGTTGTCTGTCGCCGTGACGGTAACGTCGAGATTCTCGTAAATAAATCTGTCGCCCATCAGCGGGATTCTTCCGAGCTGCTCCATGACCCAGCCGCTTACAGTAACGGAGTCCGATTCGGTCTCGCCGTCGAGATCGAACAGCTCGAACATCTCATCGAGATCCGCGCTGCATTTAATGCGGTAAGAGTTTTCAGAGAGCTTCGTGAATTCTTCGATGACCTCGTCGTGCTCATCCCAGATGTCTCCGACAAGCTCCTCGAGGATGTCCTCCATCGTCACGATACCGAGCGTTCCGCCGAACTCGTCGGTTACAACCGAAACGTGAGATTTCGTTCTCTGGAGAAGCTTCAAAATATCGTGGATCTTCATGCCGGGCGTCACGTAAACGGGAGCTTTCATGATCTTTGAAAGCGGCTTCGACGTTACGCGAGGACCGTCGTAGAAGTCCTTTTGATGCACAATGCCGACGATATTGTCGAGAGAGTCGCGATAGACGGGAAGTCTCGAATATCCGGTGTCGGTGAAGACCTGGGCTATATACTCATTCGTGCTGTCCTCCTCGACGCCGACGATCTCAACGCGGGGTGTGAGAATGTCAGCGGCCTCGCGATCGTTGAACTCAACGGCACTGCGGAGAAGCTCGCTCTCGTCGCTGTCGAGGTCACCGCCCTCCTCAACCGAGTCGATGAAGGTGATAAGCTCGTCGCTCGTGACGCTTCTGTCGCCATCGATCTTAAAGATCTTGGAGAGCAGACGCTTCCACGCGGAGAAAACGAAGTTAATGGGAGTGAGAAGCACAAGAAGCACGCGAAGAATGGGAGCCGAGAACATGGCAAAGCTCTCGGGAGCTTCTTTCGCGAGGCTCTTCGGGGATATCTCGCCGAAGATAAGTACGATGACGGTTGCGACAATGGTCGAAACCGTCGCCGCGACATTTCCGTCGCTGATAAGTCTGAGAAAGAACACCGTGGAAACCGACGAAAGCGTGATGTTTACGATGTTGTTTCCGACGAGTATCGTTGAAAGGAGCTTGTCGTAATTCTCGGAGAGCGAGATCACGAGAGCGGCCCTTTTGTTGCCTTTATCGGCGAGAGTTTTAAGTCTTGTGAGATTTACTGAGGAGAAAGATGTCTCCGTAGCTGAAAAGTATGCCGACATGATGACAAGCACCACCATCAGCAATATGGTCGATATGTCGCCTTGACCCATTTTAAAAATAATTCCTTCCTTTAGTTACAAGCAGCTTTGGCTTTATGTGTTGTGCAGAGCGTTATTATCGCGGCGCGAGGCGCACGGGTATCAACAGCGCATACACAGTAAGCTCAGATGGCGGAGGAACGTTTGAGATGGGCGGACACCCGCTTCGGATGTCGGCGATGCCGCACGTTTTGTGAAAACTTGTTCAGTGGTACGGCAATATCGGGGAACTTCGTCCATTATTTCGGTAAATGGCTTTCGGCAGCATCTTGTTTCTCGGCTTTTCGGTCGATTCTGCAAGTGATGTGAGGCATTGAATACTGCTGAGGGAGACAGAGTTTGGATTTACGCCGAGGCGTACTTCTGTCACCGCATTTTGGGGATTTATCTTATTTCAGCGCGATGGCTGCTTTTGCCTTTGCGGCAATGGCTGCAGCGTCGAGGCCGAAGTAGGATACGAG
>CAYWTG010000084.1:0-6548 GCA_964461155.1 uncultured Ruminococcus sp. | reverse complement strand
AACGTCGGTGAGGCTGTCGGTATCATCGCCGCTCAGTCCATCGGTGAGCCCGGTACTCAGCTTACGATGCGTACGTTCCATACAGGTGGTGTCGCGGCTGCGAACATCACTCAGGGTCTTCCGCGAGTTGAGGAGCTCTTCGAGGCGAGAAAGCCGAAGAAGATCGCTCTCATCGCCGAGGCCGCAGGTACCGTATCCATCCAGGAAGTTAAGAAGATGCGCAACATCGTCATCACTCCCGATGACGGAAGCGAGACTCTCGTTTACCCGATTCCTTTCGGAACACGCATCGTCGTCGAGGACGGACAGCACGTCCGTGCGGGACGCGAGCTGACAGAGGGTGACAAGAGCCCGGCAGATATCCTCCGTATCAACGGTATCGATGCGGTCTATGACTACATCATCCTCGAGGTACAGAAGGTCTACCGTTCGCAGAGCATCAACATCAACGACAAGCACATCGAGGTCATCGCACGTCAGATGACTCGTAAGGTTCGTATTATCGATGAGGGAGATACTCAGCTTCTTCCCGGCTCCGTTGTCAGCCTGAACGAGTTCATGAACGAGAACGACGCTATAAACGAGCGCATCGCCGCAGGCGAGCTTGAGCTCCGCCTCGCTACGAGCGAGCCCGTGCTCCACGGTATCACAAAGGCATCGCTTCTCACAGACTCCTTCCTCTCCGCCGCATCGTTCCAGGAGACCACAAAGGTGCTCACAGAGGCCGCTATCAAGGGTAAGGTCGACCACCTGCTCGGACTCAAGGAGAACGTCATCATCGGTAAGCTCATCCCCGCAGGTACGGGTATGGAGCAGTACCGCAATGTTGCCGTCGAGTGCGACGAGGATCACAAGTTCAACCTCGAGCTTCCGCCGGATGACCGCAGTCTGCTCATGAATGCGGCTCTCTTCGACGACAAGTCCGCAAGCGAATCCTCCGACGAGGACGCAGAGAGCGCGAGTGAGGCCGATGAGGATAACATCGAAGCTGTCGAGAGCGACGTTGAAAACGTCGAGAATGCAGTTGAAGATAACGAAGATGAAGCTGCAGCTGAGTCCGAAGATATCGAAGACGCAGACGAGACCGACTCCGACGAGCAGTGATTTTCACGGATAATATAAGCTAACATAAAACGCGAGGACACATCAAAAACGGTGTGTCCTCGCGTTTTCGCTTTGTTTTCAGCTGATTTTCGCCCAATAAAAGACTTCATTCGCGCCGCTTTAAAGTATTATGCAAACAAGCCCCGCCGCGCCCTCGTTTATCACTCGGCCGAGAGTTTCGCCGAGCTTTTCCCTCGCGTCTGCGGGCATATGCTCGAGCTTCGCGTGAAGCCCCTCGTTTACAAGCTCGTAGATCGAGCGGCCGAAGAGATCCGTGTTCCACAGGCTCGACGGGTCTTCTTCAAATTCCTCGAGCATGAAGCGCACAAGCTGTTCCGACTGTTGCTCAGTCCCGACCACGGGGCTCAGCTCCGTCTCAATGTCGGCGCGGATCATGTGTATCGACGGCGCACTCGCACGTAGGCGCACTCCGTAGCTTCCCGCCTGCTTTACGATCTGCGGCTCGTCGAGCTTCATGTCCTCGGATTGCGGCATCACAATGCCGTAGCCGCACCGCTCGACCTCTTCGATCGCCGAGGCATACTTGTCATACTCGCGCTTTGCCGCCGCAAGCGTGCGCAGTGCCGAAAACAGCTCCGCGTCGCCTGTGATGCAAAGCCCCGTCTCCTCGCCGATCTCGCGGTAAAAGAGCTCTGTCGGCAAAGTCAGCGAAAGCGTCGCCGTTCCCGCGCCCATATCAATTCCGCACAGCTCGACTCTGCACTCCCCGCACGACTTTTCAAGTGCCGCGACGAGCTCACGTCGGAGAGTTCTGATGTCTCCCATGCGCTCAACATGAGCGGCAACAGCCGCCGTTGCTTCCAAGACCTCGTTTTTGATCGCTCGGGAGTCGTCGAGCACACCGAGCCATTCTGGCAAGCGGAGTGTCAGCTCACGCACGGGAAACTGCGGCACGATGAGTCCGAGTATCCCCTCGATATCCTCACGATCCATGTCGAGACAGCTCACAAGTGCCACGGGAGCTTTGTATTTTTCCTCAAGCTCTGCGGCAAGTGCCGCGCTTTCGGGTGCGTCGGGATCTTTTGAATTCAGCACGAGCGCGAACGGCTTTCCGAGTGCCCGAAGCTCGCCCGCCGCGCGCTCCTCTGCCTCAATATAGCTCTCACGCGGAAGATCTCCGATGCTTCCGTCGGTCGTGACTAAAATACCGACCGTGGAATGCTCGCTTATCACAAGGCGCGTGCCGAGATGTGCCGCTTCTTCAAACGGCATCGGCTCCTCGCTCCATGGCGTGCTCACAAGGCGCACTTCCCCGTTTTCGGTGTCGCCGAGTGCTCCGTCCACCAGATATCCAACACAGTCGATGAGCCTCACTCGCATATCGCTCACCCCGTCGACGCTGACGCTCACTGCCTCGTCAGGCACGAATTTCGGCTCGGTCGTCATAACCGTTCGCCCGCCCGCGCTCTGAGGAAGCTCATCAAGTGCCCTCTGCCTGTCGTAATCGCCCGTCATATTCGGTAATACGAGCTGTTCCATAAAGCGTCTCACAAGCGTTGACTTTCCGCTTCTGACAGGTCCGACGACTCCTATGTATATCTCACCGTCCGTCCTCTCCGTCAAATCGCGGTATATGCTCGCCTCACGCGCCGCCGTTGCCGTTGTCATATAAAATACCCGTGCCTTTCGTAATTTTCGCGCCGACTACGCGACGCTTTTTCGCCTTTCCTCGTTAAGACAAAAATATGCGCCTCACAAGGCGAATATGCAGCTCTAAGTCCGAAAACAGGTCACAAGGCGCGTGCCGTCGTAAAGCTCGTCAAAGCAGTCGCACATATCGCTCTCGCTTTTATATCCCTCGATATGCAAAGCGCGGAGCGACGTGTAGTTATACGTCGACAGCGGCCTTGCGAATGAGTCGATGCTGTGCGAGGAGACGAGGATCTCGCCGCCTGCACGCTCCGTGGTGCGCGCTATGACTAAAAGCGAGTGATAATAGTCACCCTCGGCATTCGCAAGCTGTATCACGTCGCCGGTGCGAAGATACTTCTCATCGACGACACTCGCAAACGGCCCCGCGTCGCTTTCGGTCGTCAGAAAATCATAGAGAAACTCGACTCCCGTCCACGCAGGTGCGCGCATCTCGGAAGATATGTAATACCAGCCGAGCGTCTCCGAGAAATTCATCCTGCAGCACCCGGCGAAGATGCACTGCGACACGAAGCTCGTGCAGTCGCCTCCGAGATCGGTAAAATCGTAAAACAGCGGATTTCGCCTGTAAGCCCAGCGCAGGGCATATTCGTAGCTTCTTCTGCGATCGTAATCAAATACGGCCATCACGTCACCTCCGAATTCGGCTCTGCGAACATTATATTCGCATTTTCCGCTTTCTTGACCGCCCGTGAAAAAATCATGTATACGAATACGATATTTCCCCGAAAAAGATTGTTTAAAAGTGTCCTTTACTATCGTTTTGCGGTGTGCTATAATATATTAAAGTTCACAAAACGAAAGGCCAGGTTACAAAATGGCAAGCTCCAAGACGTCTGCGAAGGATATGATAAAGCGTATTCTCCACAGATACTTCATCAAAGCAATGGGTGCTATGGCACAGGGACTTTTCGCTTCCCTGCTCATCGGCACCATCTTCAAGGCTCTCGGAATGATACCGCATCTTGAATTTCTCGCGGATATCGGCGCGTTCGCGCAGGCTATGGCAGGTCCGGCCATGGCGGGAGCCATAGCATATTCGCTCGGCGCACATCAGCTCGTCGTCTTCTCCGCAATGGCTGTGGGTCAGGCGGCTAACTCACTCGGCGGCGCGGGCGGCCCCCTTGCGGTATTCTTCATCGCCATCGCGGCATCCGAGATCGGAATGCTCGTCTCGAAGAAGACGAAGGTCGACATCATCGTCACTCCCTTTGTCACGATCCTCGTCGGCGGAGGCCTCTCTCTCCTTATCGCGCCTTATATAGGAACTCTCGTCGGTCACATCAGTGACTTCATCGGCTGGGCTTCGCTCCAGACACCGTTCGTGATGGGAATCCTCGTCTCCGTCGTTATCGGTATCTGCCTCACGCTCCCCATCTCGAGCGCGGCTATCTGCGCGGGACTCGTCTTGACGGGCAGCGCGGCGGCTGTCGGCGCGTCTGAGGGACTTGCCATCGCAGGTGCGGCGGCTGTTGCTGGATGTTGTGCTCAGATGGTCGGCTTTGCGGTCATCAGCTTCCGTGAAAACGGCGTCGGCGGTCTGCTCTCACAGGGAATCGGAACAAGTATGCTCCAAATGCCTAACATCATCCGTCACCCGCAGATCTGGATCGCTCCGACGCTCGCGTCCGCTATTACAGGCCCCCTCGCGGTATGTGTGTTCGATCTTAAAATGTACGGTGCTGCGATAAATTCCGGCATGGGAACCTGCGGTCTGCTCGGCCCTATCGGCCTCATCCTCGGTTGGCTCTCACCCGAGAACGCGTACCCCTACGAAGTGACCGCACTCAACTGGGTCGGCCTCATAGTCATCTGCTTCGTCTTCCCCGCTGTTCTCTCTCTCGTATTTAACGAGATCCTCCGCAAGATAGGAGTCGTCAAGGACGGCTACATGAAGCTTCCGGAGTAAGAATAAAAAAATCACTGCCTCACGGCAGTGATTTTTTTATTCGCTTCATTCTCCGAAGAGCTCCGCGACCACTGTGTTCACGGCGTTCATCGTGCACATGGTGCGCACTTTTACACCGCACTCGCGCGCTATTCGGCCGTCTCGCCGAGCTTTTCGTCGCTTCACTCCTGTGTGAGTGTCGACGCGGCGTGCTCACTCGAGGGTGCGTACACCCTCAAGGGTGAAAGTCGCCCACATTTCGCCTTTCTTCCCGCTCGCATCTTCAAAATGCACACAAACTCTGCAAAGCCCCGTCTTCGGAACGTCGATCCCCTCGATAAGGCAACTGTACTCTTGTGTCTCGCCGCTTTCGAGCGTGCACTCGGGCATTGAGGCTAAAAGTCGCCTTTCGCAGTCGACCCATTCTCCGTCGACCTGTTTTTCGACGGAGTTAAATCCCCAATACTTCACATCGCAGTCGGTCGCGTTCTCGAGTCTGCATTCAAGCACGGGCAACTCACATTCGTTCAGATACACGTCCGTGAGAGTAAACGTTACGCCGTCGCAGTCCGTGCCGCTCTCGCCGATGCAGTGCTTTCCATCCTCGCTTTGTTGTGTCGTAAGAGCGGCGACTTTGCTCTCTCCCGAGGCTTTTTCACCGACATCCATTCCGTATGCGGCGGCGCATGACATAAGATTCAGCGCGAAAAGTGCCGCTGTTACCGATAAAATTACTTTTTTCACCTTTTGTCCCTCCATAAAAATATTTTCCGCACTTTGTGCTATAGAATTTACTCGATTCCGAGAGCCGCGCAAAGCTCGGCAAGCTCGTTTTCCGTCAGCGATATCTTACGTTCATCGGACGTTCTCAAAATCCCGCATAAGTAAAGATACCACACCTCATCTTCCGTGCCCGTAATTTCGATTCGCCAAACGCTTTCCGCCGGCACAAGGCCGACTGTGTCTTTGTTGATTTCATCACCGTTGTACTGTTTGCTTTTCGCCTCGCGAATTATCTCTGCGGCGCGCGCAGCATCTGCGCAGTCGACACGGTTTCCGTCCGCGTCAAAGCACGCGACGCTCGATATGTCGGGCTCGGTAAATAACTTATCCGTCACGGTGACGCCCGAGCTTTCCGTCGATTCGTAAGCTTCACGCGGCGCGTCTGCGTCATCGCGCAACTGTGCGGGCAGAATTGCCGCGCAGAGCAAAACCGTGACGAGTGGAATAAAGGCAAGAGCAACTTTCACCTGCCCTCTGCGGCGTGCTCGACGCGCGAGTTCACGCTCACTCTTTCTGAATATTTCATCTCTGTATTCGCAGAGTTCTCTCATTTTTTCACCTCGCCGAGTATTTCTTTCAGATTCTGTCTTGCGCGATAAAGCAGATTGTCGATCTGCTTATACTTCATCCCGAGCACACGTGCCGCCTCGTCGTATGTCATCTCATCGAAATAAACGAGGTGCACCGCCGCTCGCATCTTTTCGGGAAGCTTTTCCACAGCCGCGTTCACCTCGCGCCGCCTTTCATCGGAGAGAAGCTTCTCCTCAAGCGTCCTGAGATCGGCCGTTTGTGCTTCGTCGTCAAGCGATACGAATCGTCTGCGACGTATGTAATCTATAGCACGGGAGCGCGCTATGGTGTACAGGTACGTTTTCAGCGATACCTTGAAGTTATATCGGTGCGGATGCACGATGAGCTCGACGAAGGTGTCCATCGCTATATCCTCTGCGGCGTGCACATCGCGGACGTATCTGTTGGCGAAAAAAACAACTCCGAAAAACAGCTCATCCATTATCGCGTCAAAGGCAGATCGGTCTCCGTCAAGAAAACGGCGGTAGCTTTCGGCACCGTTGTCCATCGAGTCACCCTCCTTGTCTTTTCA
>CAYWTG010000083.1:0-6590 GCA_964461155.1 uncultured Ruminococcus sp. | reverse complement strand
GAGGACATGGAGATGATGGCGGCTATCACGCCGACCGACAAGCCGTATCTCAGAACCGGCGTGTTTGAAACGTGGTGGGCGAGAATCCCGTGGCTTCTCCTGCTCATGTTCTCGGCAACATTTACAAGCAAAATACTTCAACACTTCGAGGACGCCCTTGCGGCGGAGACGGCACTTATCGCGTTTATACCGATGCTCATGGGTACGGGAGGTAACGCGGGCGGACAGGTGTCCGTCACGATCATTCGCGGACTCAGCCTCGGTGAGATCTACCTCGGAGATATCTTCAAGGTGCTCTGGAAAGAGCTTCGCGTAGCGGTTCTCTGCGGTGTGACGCTTGCCGTCATGAACTTCGGCAAGATGCTCCTCGTTGACGACGTCACGGTGACGATAGCGGCGGTCGTATCGATAACGGTAGTGATAGCTGTCATTATCGCAAAGCTCGTCGGCGGAATACTTCCGATACTCGTAAAGCGTCTCGGTCTCGACCCCGCGGTCATGGCAAGCCCGTTTATCACGACCATAGTGGACGCGCTGACCACGCTTGTGTATTTCAAGATAGCTGCGGCCGTTATCGGACTGTAGTTTTCCGAAAGTTAACTTTTTATATCAGATAACTTAAACAAGATGCGGTATAATATACCGTAATAAAGCTCGCCGCATAAAGCGGCAGAAAGAGGAATTTCATGGCATTTTGGGATGAATTACAGCGCAGTGTATCCGACGCTGTAGAGTTTACGGCAAAGAAAACATCCGAGCTTACGGGAACGGCTAAGTTAAAGTACAGCGTTCATACGACTGAGCAGAAGCTCGACAAATGCTTCGCCGAGATCGGCAGACTGTTTTACGAATCTCAAAAGGAGGGCACGGATCACGCCTCCGAAATCGCGACGCTTATCATGCAGGTCGACAAGCTTTCCGACGACCTCGCGGCAGACAACGCCGAGCTTTTGAAGATGAAGCGCAGTGTCGTATGTCCGTCCTGCTCGGCTGAGATCGCAAAGGAGTGCATCTTCTGCCCCGTCTGCGGCTGTCGCCTCGAGAATGAGGAAAACGGCGAAAACTGATCGAGTTAAAACAAGTGAGCCTCGGCCTTGCCCGCAATCGGGTGAGAGCCGGGGCTCTTTTTTCGTTTTCGCGGCGCACTTTGTCAAAATTCCGCGCGACGTCATATTATAATACGGCAGAGAACATACGGAAAGGTGAGATAATATGAAGCTCATTGACGAATATCGCGCGCTCAAGGAAAGCGGACACTTTTCGGCTTTTGCCGGGATGAACACAAAAGACGGATTTCGCGGAGGATATCGAGACATCATCGACGAGTCGACTCTTCGACGGCTGTACATAATCAAAGGCTCGGCGGGGAGCGGAAAAAGCACGCTCATGAAGCGCATCGGCGCATATGTCGCCTCGTCCGGTCATAAGGTGAAGTACTACCTCTGCGGCTCGGATGCGGATTCCGTTGACTGCATCGTGATAGACAACGCGCTTGCCGTGCTCGACGGAACGTCGCCTCACGCGCACGAAATGAAGTACCCCGGCGGCGTATCGCGCCTTATTGACGTGACGACATTTTTTGATGCAGCACAGCTCGAGCGGGCGCGGGACGAGATAATCCGCCTGACGGACGAGAAGCGGGAGTGCTTTGACAGTGGGTACGCGTGCATTGCGGCACTGTCGCGCGTCAGGGAAGATATGCAAAAACGCGCGGAGCGAATGTTGCTGCACGAAAAATTCGACGCGTTTGTCGAAAGGACGCTCGGCAAAATGGTGCTTCCTGATCGCGGGCGCGGCGACTGCGAGCTGATTTTAAACTCGGTCGGAATGAAAGGAAAGTGCCGACTCGACACGCTCGAAGGGTGCGCCGAGCGGACTTTATACATTAGGGACGAATACTTTACCGCATTTGCCGCGATGAACGCAATTTACGAAAAGCTCACGAGAGACTCTCACACCGTGACAGTCGTTCGTGACCCGTATTTGCCGAGCTGTTATCGCGGGATATTCGTAAACGAGGCGCGGGTGTATTTCACCGTCGAAGCGTCGGAGTATGACGAAAATCACGTCTCGACGGATGAAAGGGTAACAGAAGTCAACATGGCGAGATTTACGGATAAAGAAAGAGTAAAAGCCGAGCGGCAGACGCTTCGCGCGGGGCAAAAATGCGCGGAAATGCTTGAGCACGAGGCACTTCGCCACCTTGCGACGGCAGGAGAGCGGCACTTCGCGCTCGAGAAGATATATTCCTCAGCGATGGATTTTGCAGGGCTCGAAAAGCTGACGCGTCGGCTTTGCTGTGAAATTTCAGACATACTTTGAGCTTTATTTCGAGTACTGTTAATAAATCGTTTTCAAATATTTTAAGAAGAAGCCTCCCTTACTTCATAATATCGGAGTATAATATATAACACAGTTAAGTCATGTGAAAATAACACTTCGACAAGGAGAGGCGATAGATTGATGAGCAAGCTTAAAGCTAAGTTATACAGATTTTTTAACGGCAGATACGGAACGGATAATTTCGGTTACTTCCTCTTTATATCGTACGCTGTGCTCTGCATTCTCAGCGCAGTCATACGAAGCAGCGGCGTGCGAATATTGACGTGGATTTTGTTCTTCTACAGCTTTTGGCGTATGATGTCGCGCAATTTTGCGGCCAGACGCAAGGAAAACGCGGTATATATGAGGGTGCGCTCCTACGTGACAGTTGAAGCGAAGCTCCTCTTTGACCGCATCCGCCACATAGGAAACGCGAGATATCGACACTGCCGTCACTGCCGCGCGATAATCAAGCTTCCCGTAAAGCGCGGCCGCCACAGCGTAAAATGTCCCCGCTGCGGCAAGAGCTTTGACGTGAGAATATTTTAAAAACGAAAGATCCTCGACCGAGCACATCAAAATGTCTCAGTCGGGGATCTTTTTCTTATGAGATATCCGTATTTTCGCAAGTCTCGATAACGATAGGCTCGTTTTTAGAGATTATTTTATTTCGCGCGATGCGGAGTCCATCGACGTTTCTGACCGAGATGCCGTGAGAGGTTTTCGGACACTCTATTATGTTGTCTTCGATCGTGACGTTCTTTATCGGGCGGGAGTTCGGCTTTTCCGAGTCGGCGTAGACCATGATGCCTGCGCTTTTATCTCCCTGCCAGTATTCCGCACAGCGAACGATGCGGTTGTTTCTGATGACCACATTCGCAGGTGACACGCCCTCGTACCAGTGGGCCTCGGGGGCTACGTGGATAGCCGAGCCGCGCACGTCGCGGAAAGTATTGCCCTCGATGAGCACGTCGCGCGTTTTTATTAAAATACTGCGTGCGTGGTGGCAGAGCGCGTGGCATCCGACGACCTCGAGACGAGGCAGACGCGTCACATCCGAAAGGAGAAGTCCGTCGGTACATTCGGGAAGAGCGTGGTCAAGCTCGACGCGGCACATCCAATCATCGGCCATCGGCGTGCACGAGACGACACGGAAGGTGTCGATAAGCTCCATCGTCAGGCGGTTTGTCAGCTCGAGCGTGTCGCCCTCGTCGGGATAGTCGAGAGACTGTGCGTGAGTGCCGTCGGGCGTCTTCTCCTGCATACAGCAGATATTGTCTTTTTCGCGTGACACTATCGCGTGATAGTAGTTATGCACGTTTACAAAGTCGTCGCCCTGATACTCGAAGGTGCAGTCTTCGATGCGGAGCAGACCTTTCATCGACGTAAAATGAGTTCCGTCGGTGTTCGTGGAGTAGTGGTGTCCGATAGACGGGACGACCGACAGACGGCGAAGAGTTACGTCTTCGCTTCTGTTTCCGACGACGCCCATTCCCGGCTGGCTGTGTATCGTTACGTCTTCGAGAGTGATATTCTTCGCGTTTTCGATAAGCACGGCGGGGCGGGAGTGATACGTGTGCACGGTGTAAAATTCAACGCCGTCGCGCAGTCCCGCAGCCGAGGAGAAAATGTATTTTATGTGGTGACGATCGACGTATTCGCTGTCTTCGACATCGGGAACGAGCTCGCGCTCGAGCTCCGCGTCGTAAAACTTGCGTCGAAGAGCTCGCGGCGAGGTTTCCTCTATCGGACAGTCAGAGTCGAACTCGACGGTGCAGCTTTTTACGCTTCCGTCGTCGCTTACATCTTTTACATCACGGATTATGCCTCGGCTGTACGGCTTTCTGAGATGATCCACGGTGATTCCGCAGAGCGTCACGTTTTCACAGTCGCGAAGCGAGATCGGCTCCATAAAGCCGTCGACGAGAAGCGTAACTCCGTAAGCCTCGACGCGCGTATCGCGCTGACCCGCAAAGCACATACCGCGAGTGTACTCGAAATTCGGAGAGAACATCGTCCTCTGCGGATTTTGACCGTACTCTCCCGCCATTACGGCGCGCTGAGTCTCTCGCGCGAGGGGGCTTGTGATGATATATGTACCGGGCTCGATGACAAGGGTGGTCTTCGGATGAAGCTTCAAATACTCCATCGCGTTCGCGACCACCTCAAGCGTGTCATCGCCTTTAAAACTGCTCAGATATACCTTTTCAGCCATTATTTACGATCTCCGTTTGATTTGTCGTTCTTCTTGAGCTTCTTTGCGACAGTCTTCTTTATAACGTCCCAGTTGAGGATGACGACAACGGCAACACCCGCAACTACTGTAGAGATGATGAGAACTTTGAAAAACAGTGCATAGTCGTATTTGTAACCCGACTTGTCGTTCTTGCCTGCGGGCGTTGATTCTTCAGGGTCGCTTTCGTGATTGTTTGCGGAAGAATCGGTGACGGACGTGTCGTCCGACGTGTCGGACGAGCTTGACGAGTTTTCCGTGTCTCTCGTGTATGTGACACTGAAAGTCATGTCAGATGATGTCATGATTCCGCTGACACTCGCCTGACTCGGCTTGTAGCCGTCGACTTCGGGAGACAAAACCTCAAAGCTCTCGCCCGGCTCCAAAAGTGCCGTATATGTTTCGGCTATCGAAGCTCCCATGACGTTGACGTATTTTATCGTGAGCGTGAATGCTTCCTCGCCGAGGATCTTAAACGTAAGAGCCGTGCTGCCGCTTACGGGATCCATGCCGCGAAGCTCGATGTGCGCCTCGCCCGGTGCCGTGTTGTCCGAATATACAAGCTTGTAGTGCGTGTCGCGGGTGAGCACGAGACCGTTAAACTTTACCGTGACGCTCGGTTCTGCCGCCTGACCTGTGTACTGTACGTCGGAAAGCCCCGAAATTTCAAGCTCGGATGCCGAAATTCCCGATACGAGCGTACCGTCCGCGTCGAATCTGTAATTTCCGCTCGTCGTGTTCTTGAGCATCTTGCAGTCGTCACCGAAATACTTTATGTTTCCGCCGATCAAACGGTAGCCCGAGGTGAGCTCGTTTGCGATGAGATAATATTTGTCGGAACCGATGGTCACAACAGCATCGCTTGCGATGAGGTTTCCTCCGATGTCGAACTCATAGCCGTCGTAAGACGTGCCGCGAACCATTGTGCCGTCCGATTTGAAGCAGTATATCGACTTGCCGATCACGCGGTAGCCCGTGACCGCGACGCTGTCGCTGAAATAATACACAGCGTCCGATGTGCTTAGAAATCCCGACGCCATGACGAGATATCCGTCCGCGCCGAAAGTGTACGGTATGCCGTCGATCTCCTCGGTGACTCCCGTGAGATACTGTCCGTTTTTCGAGTATCTCGCGCGGCCGCCGCTGACGGACCATCCGTCGGGAATGCTTGCATTATATACGACGGATACCGTGATCTCGGAATATCCTGCGATTCCCGTTACATACTCGACATTCGGCTTGTAGCCATCGATCTGCTCGGAGTGGATCTTATAAACCTTTCCGACCTCGACTTGTCCCATATAGCTCGGACGAGCGGTAGTGCCGTCGGCGTATTTGTACATTATCGTAATGGGCGTGTAGCCGTCGAGAGCTCTGAAATTAAGTCCCGACGCTATGGCCGAAGAAAACGCCGCCGAAGCCTTCGGAGCAATGACCGTGATGCCCGTGGGGAGGGATGCGCTTTCAAACGAGCAGGTGGAGCTTGAAAAAATAACACATTTAACACCCGACACGCCGTCGAAGGCATCGGCGGCAATCGAGGTGACATTACTCGGGATCTCCACCTCGACGGAACTTCCCGAATATTTTGTCAGAACGCCGTCACCGTCGATCGTGAATTCGTCGTCGGCGAGAGCTGTAATCGAAAGCACGAGTGCTATGACGAGTACGGCAAGAGCCGTGAGTATTCTTTTCATTATAATATACCTCCGCAGAGTCAGATGTTTACGAACATATAGTACCATTTTTCAAATGAAAAGTCAATAGTGGAAAAGAGGTTTTGCGCCGCAAGATCGCCTTTCGCGAAAAATCCGAGGCGGCTGCGAAACTTTTTGAATCTTTTGTAATAATATTTTGTTTTTCACTTGACAAACGGTGCCCGAGATGCTATAATTAGCTGTACGCCTATGGGATATCTGTATAAACTTTCCTGTGGCGTGCGATAATATCGTAAACGGACATCTCTTCCGGATACGGTGGTAAACATTTATTACTGAAGAAATGGAGGAAAGAAATGCCTACACTCAACCAGCTT
>CAYWTG010000082.1:0-6729 GCA_964461155.1 uncultured Ruminococcus sp. | reverse complement strand
AATCTCGAGTTACTTAACTTAAATTACATCCGAAAAAAGCTCTGCCAAGCGGCAGAGCTTTTTTGCGTGAAGCGTGGATGAGACTTCGTTCGAGTGCGGAAAAGTGAGTGATAGATGAGGCGGTTCGCGGATGGGCGAGGCGTAGGAGAGATGTGGCTGCTGAGATAAACGAGATGGGTGCGATGAGCGAGGTAGGGAGATGAGAGGAGGTGCGGGAGATGAGTGAGGCAGGGAAATGAGATGCGGGAAATGAGATGAGATAGAGAAGATGAGTGAGGTGTAGAAAATGAGACGAGATAGGGGAGAGGAGAGACAAGGCGATGCGAGACGAGGTTTGAAGATGAGTGAGACGGGATGAGATGTTGGGGTGAGAGAAACGAGTGGATGACGTTGAGAAGAGAGAAAAGCATAATGAGAGAACGCGAAGATCGGAGATACACGGGTGCGTGGTTTGTTCTTAGACAGGCGTCGATGATCTTGCGTGATGCACGGCCATTTGCCGAGCCGCACAGTGACTGCGAAAAAACACCGCCCGAGCCGAGACTCGAGCGGTATTTGTGATTTTCGCGATATACTGTGAACTCGATCAAAGGGAAGCGAGGTGCTTCATGAACGCGTCCTTGTTTTCTTTCGGTGTCGTCGTCGGGCGGCCGAGATCGGCACGCGAACCGATTCCGCAGTCGATCTCGATGAGTCGAAGTCCGACACCGTTCTTCGCGCTCTCGAGTGCGGAGGCAAGCTCTGCGGCATTTGAAACGCGCGTCGCGTAGTCGTAGCCGCAAGTGCGTGCCGTCTCCGCAAACGAGAAATTACGCGCCGCCGTCGGCATTCCCCCGACAGTCTCGTGTGCGCCGTTGTTTATCACGATGTGGATGATGTTCTCAGCACCGCTCGCGGCGTTTACCGCAAGTGCGCCCATGTGCATGAGTGCCGCGCCGTCGCCGTCAACGCACCACACGGTCTGATCGGGCTTTTGAAGCGCGATGCCGAGCGCGATCGATGAAGCGTGTCCCATCGAGCCTACCGTGAGAAAATCGCGTGAGTGATCCTGTCCTGCCGCCTCGCGAAGCTCGAACAGCTCACGGCTCGCCTTGCCCGTCGTGCTGACAATGGGATCGTTTGCGGAATATTTTACGACGTGTGAGAGGATCTCCTCGCGTGTCATCTCCGCGTCGTTTGTGTACTTTACGGCCTCGTCGTTTGCGAGAGCACCCTTTCTGACGACGAACGCGACGCTCTTGCCGTTTTCGAGAAGCTCATTCCACTTTTTCATCGTGTCGCGGATCTCGTCTGCGGTCGTGTCTTTTGAGATCACGAATGACTCGATGCCGAGCTCGTCAAGCAGCGAGCGCGTGATCTGTCCCTGGTAGACGTGCTGAGGCTCGTCATGAACGCCGGGCTCGCCGCGCCAGCCGATGACAAATACCATCGGGATGCCGTAGACTTCCTCGCGCGTGAGGGAAGCGATGGGATTTACCGCGTTTCCCTCGCCGGAGTTCTGCATATAAACGAGCGGGACCTTGCCTGTCGCCAGGTGATATCCCGCCGCGATCGCGGTGCAGTTGCCCTCGTTTGCCCCGATGATGTGATGCGTCGGGTCGTTTTTGTATTTCGTGTAAAGCGTGTCGCAAAGTGCCTTGAGCTGTGAGTCGGGAACGCCCGTGAAAAACTCACAGCCGACGGCAGAGAGAAAATCATTAACCTGCATTTATATAACTCCTTACAGCTCGTCGATGAGCGTGATGATGTCCTTGATGGGCATGAGTCTGTCGTCGACTTCCTTTGCTCTGTGATGAACGAGGATGTCGCGCGCGGTCTGCTCCATAGCGGGGAACGCGCTTCGCGTCAGCTGATTTGCGTAAATTACGATATTGACGCCGTGCTCGGCGAGCGTTTGCTCGGTCACGGTATTGAACGACGAGGGAACGACGACGATCGGCGTTTCTTTGTCGACCTCGCGGAAGCGGTCGCAGAACTCAAGGATCTCTGCGGGATCCTTCTTTCTGCTGTGGATCATGATTCCGTCGGCACCCGCGGCGCGGAATGCGTGCGCACGCTCAAGTGCATCCTCCATGCCACGCTCGAGAATAAGGCTCTCGATACGCGCGATGATCATGAATTCGTCGGAGAGCTGTACCTTTTTGCCCGCCGCGATCTTGCGCGAGAAGTTTTCGATGGTGTCCTGCGTCTGCTCGACATCCGTACCGAAGAGGGAATTCTTCTTCAGACCGATCTTGTCCTCGATGATTATCGCCGAGACGCCCATTCTTTCGAGCGTGCGGACGAGGTAAACGAAATGCTCCGTGAGTCCGCCCGTATCGCCGTCGAAGATGATCGGCTTCGTCGTGACTTCCATGACGTCATCGATCGTGCGGCAACGCGAGGTCATGTCGACAAGCTCGATGTCGGGCTTACCCTTTGCCGTCGAGTCGCAGAGCGAGCTTATCCACATGGCGTCGAACTGCGAGAACTCGCCGCCGTTTGCAACGACGGTCTTTTCCGCGATAAGTCCCGTAAGTCCGCTGTGAACCTCGATCGCCTTGACGGGATTCGTCAGCTCGAGGAGCTTTCTCAGACGAGGTCCGCGGTATTCTGCCATGGCGAGCTTTTCGCGCTGACGACGGTCGATGCGCGACACGTCGTCGCCGACGGTGTAGGGGACCTCGATGAGCTCACCGCCGTACTCGGAAAGGAGTGAGATCACGTTATCGCGGATCGCGCTCTTTGCGCCCGTCTTCCAGTCATCTCCGTGGATGACGTAGTCGGGGCGAAGCTCACGAATCACCTCGTCATAAAGGACGTTATCCTGAACGATGATGTTTTTAACTCCCGGGATCGCCTCGAAAAGCGCACGTCTTTCTTCAAACGAGATCGTCGGGAAGCGGTCGCAACGGATCATCGCGCGGTCGGTGAGAAGACCGATGGTGAGCTCACCGTATTTGAGCGCGGTATTTATAATGTTCATGTGCCCGTCGTGAATGACGTCGGTGCAAAAGCAAGCGTAGACTTGTTTCATCACTTCGCCTCCTTATAATATACGGGGTAAGAAACGCCGATGCTGTCGAGGGCGTCACGGAATACTTTGAAGAACTCGACGATGTCGTCCTCGTCGATCGCGCCGAGTGCGCAAAGGCGGAACGTGTCGTTGCCGCTGATCTTTCCGGGGTAGATGGTATATCCGCGCTCGTAGCAGTAGTCGTGAACAGCCTCAAAGCTCCAGTTCTGGTCGTCGGGATAGCTTACCGTGCACACAAGTCCCGCCTGAAGCTCGGGCTTTATGACCTCGCGGAAGCCGAGCTCAAGCACGCCGCGTCTGAGCGCGTTGTAAACACGAGTGTGACGCGCCCACTTCGCTTCTTCGCCCTCGGCAAAATACTCTTTCAGAGCCTGAGCGGTGGCGTAGACGGTCTGAACGGGAGGTGTGAAGTGCATCTCGCCCGTTTTCTCGAAAAATTCGTACTGGAGATAGAGATTGCAGTAGTAAGAGCGCGTCGGGTAGTTCTTCGACTCCTCGATTATCGCGCGGCGGCCGATGATGAACGAAAGTCCCGTCATTGACATGAGTCCCTTCTGCGCACTTGCCATGCAGAAGTCGATGTTGTCCTCGTGGACGTTGATCGGGCGCATGGCGAGAGTCGATGTGGTATCGACCGTGAAGACAGCTCCGTATTTGTGCGCAAGCGCGCCGAGCTCGCGGATGGGGTTGAGAAGTCCGGTACCGGTCTCGTTGTGAGTGGTGTGGACGAGAGCTATCTCGGGATGCTCGCGGAGAACCTCCTCGACGCGCGCAAGGTCGGGCACCTCGTCAAATGGGAAGCGGAGGTTGATGTGATCGAGACGATAATGCTCGCAGATCTCGACCGCACGCGTGCTGTACGCGCCGTTGTTCACGATAAGTACGCTTTTTCCCTCGGGAACGAGCGAATTTATGCAAATGTCTATGTTGATGGTTCCCGAACCGCAGAAGAGCACTGAGGTGTACTCCGAGGGATCGGCGTGGACGACGCGCAACAGGTCGCGTCTCATCTGAGCCATCATATCGGCAAATTCACGCTCGCGGGGGCAAATGTCGGGGATGACCTGAGCCATCTTGACGCTGTCCGTGGTCGTCGCGGGACCCGGATTTAAAAGTATATTTCTCTTGATGTTCATTTTTGCTCCTGAAAATAGAGTTTGAACGCGACTTTTGGCGATTTTACGCACCAAAAACGTTCGATACAATGATTATAGCACTCGTTATTGAATATGTCAATCCTTTACACCGATTTTACGAGCGCAGAGGCCGAAATAGTGTGCGCGCGCCGTTTGGGCCGATTCTTTTTGTCGATAACGCTGAAAATACTTTGTCACGGCGAATGAGGAAAGTTTTGGACTTGACAAACGCACTGCGATATGATAAAGTATTAAAAGAGCCGACAAGGTTCGATTTTTTTTTGATTTTTGCGAGGTAATATAAATTGAAAAAGCTTATTGCGGCAGCGGCGGCGGTAGCTCTTGCGATAGTGACGGCGGCCTTTCCCGTGTCTGCCGAGAGCTTCATCGAAAACGAGATATGCACGGCCTCTTTTGTGATAAAGCGTGCCGATGCCGAGGCGGTCGTGAAAGACGGCGTGATCGGCGACGGTGAGTATGAGCGTATATATATTGATAAAAACGACCTTTCGATAAATTTCATAAGCTCCGAAAACTATCTTGACGCCGACACCATGGCTGACAGCATCAAATGGTATTTTTCGTGGGATGAGACGCACGGACTCAACTTTGCCGTGGTCTACGACGCGGGCAAGGGGTTCGCGACAAACGTCGAAAACGTGACATCCGGCGATAACTTTTGCTATAATCTCGCGCTGAACTTCAGCTCGGGACGCACGGATCAAAATAAGCCTTTCTTTTATTATTCCGTGGCAAAGCTGATCGACTCCGAAAAGTATCTCACGGGTCACTACGGACAACTCGGGCGCGACCCCGACTACTGCGCTGTTGCGGGACGCGATTTTGAAATATCATATAACGGCACCGAGGCTACGTTCGAGTGGTCGATACCTTTTGAGGTCCTCGGATATAAGAATGTCACGGCGGGGACGAAGCTGAAGCTCAATATCGCCGCTTGCGCAGGCGCGGCGGATGTTGATGACACGGACGAACTGTCGGCGTTTTATGAAGCGCGTTCGTCGTGGACGGTTTCTCTCGGACAGTTCGCGTTTATGGCGGCACAGCCGCGCGGCGCATCCGCAGCGGAGGGAGTCATCTCAAACTGCCGCATCGGAAGCGACGAGACGGACGATGTGACGGGCGAAAACGCCGCTTCGTTCGACGAGCCGTTTGAAGTCGGCGATGCGACGACGGGCAGTGCGGCGAGCGGTGACGGTGTCTCTTCGAGTGCCGTCGTCGTCACGGACTCCGACGGAAATGACGTGACGGACGAAAAGGGCCTCGTTGTGACTGAGATCGTGACGTGCGAGACTTCGCAAACGGGCGAAGAAAGCTCGGATAAAGCGGGTCAAACCGCCAAGACGACGTCAACGGTCATAGCACTCCTCACGGCCGCAGTCGCCGTGTTGCTTTTGCTCCTTACGAGAAAGCGTAAAAAATAATGTACACCGAAAAGCTCTCGAATTTCCGAGGACTTTTTATGTAAAATAAAAGGAAACTCAACATTCGCATTATCAACAAAAAGCGACAGTGAAAACTGGGCAATATGCCGAAAATTAAAATGAGTGAAAATTAAATGTGAAAATTTCTTGACTTGCGGCTTAATCTGAGCTATAATATGTGTGCCAAAGGCAAATTTTACTTTAAGTGAGGTATTCAAAAATGAAAAAGCTCGCAACACTCGTGCTTGCGCTTCTCATGCTCGTTTCTCTCTTTGCAGTATCGGCTTCCGCCGACTCCTACATTGTAAACGACAAGTGCACAGCTAATTTCGAGATCAAGAAGGCGAACCCCGCAAACGTTGTAAAAGACGGCGTTATCGGCGAGGGTGAATACGCACAGATCGAGGTTTCCAAGGATGACCTTTGCCTTAACTTCGGTGCAGCTGCGGACTTTGAGCTCGTCGACAAGATGGCAGACACCATCAAGTACTACTTCTCTTGGGACGAGACACACGGTCTCAACTTTGCAGTAGTTTACGACGCAGGAACAGAGGGCTTCCACACCAATATCCCCATGGGAACAGATGCTGCAAAGCCGATGGATGATTTCTGCTTCAACCTCGGACTCAGCTTCAACGGCGGTGTATACAAGGAATCCGGCACACCTCTTCTTTACTACTCCATCGGTAAGGACATCGCTACAGGCAACTACATCACAGGTCACTGGAATCAGCTCGGTGTAAACGGCAACTATTCCGCAAAGGGCGGCGAGGACTTCGTTATCAGCTACAACGGAACTGTCGCAACATACGAGTGGTCCATTCCTTTCGCTGACATGGGTTACGACGCAGTTGCAGGAACAACAATCGAGCTCAACATCTCCGCTTGCGCAGGTAATGTGACAGTCGGCGATGACGGAAAGGTAAACGCAGGACTCGGCGGTAACTGGTCCGTAGCTCTCGGCCAGCACTCCTTCGCTTGCACAGTTTCCGGTAACTCCTCCGCTGCATACGGTACACTTTCCGACGAGCTCATCCCCGGCGGAACAACCAACACCGGTTCCAACAACGATGTAGAGAACACAACTCCCGCTCCGACTCAGACAACAGAGGTTATCACTTCTATCATCACCGAG
>CAYWTG010000081.1:0-6758 GCA_964461155.1 uncultured Ruminococcus sp. | reverse complement strand
AGAGCACCGTCACGACCATGGCTCTCGTCATCGTGCCCTGCGGCTCGAACTTTCCTCCGCCCATGCCGTTCATGTAACCGTGCTCGGTGGCGTACATTACATACGGATAACTCCACCATGACTTTTTAACGTCCTTGTAGGGCGACTCGTCGGCGGCACTTACTGCCCCCGCCGCGGCTATTGCCGTACCTGCCGCAGTCAGCAGTGCGAGAAACGCCGACAGTATTCTTCTTTTCTTCATCTTGTGTTGTCCTTTCGTTTTTGAAATTTCGTGCGAATTCGCGAAATCCTTTCGCGTTATGCTAAGTATAACACAAAATGAAATGATTGTAAACCTTTATTGAATAAGTCGATTTCGATTCAGCGAAACGCCCAATTACCCCCCCGATTTTGTGCAGTATGTACAAAAATCAAACCTTGTGCACCTAACCCCACCGCCGACTGCGAGCAAAGACTCTGTGTTTTTCAAAAATACAGAGTCGATTGCTCATTTATCTGTGATTTTTGATTTTAACTTTTATACGTTTACGAAAGTTTTCCCTGTATTTAAAGGGAATTTCACGCATTATTAAAATGATAAAATTATCATTTTGCACTTTCAGCTCCCGCCACACGCGAAAGTCGGCTCAAAATGCAAATGCCGATCCTGCGTTTTTCCCGAAACATAGCGCACCTTTTGCGAAATAATCGCCGCGTCGCACCTGTGGATGTTATTTTCATGTGAAAAACTTAATATTCGACCCGTAATGAGCCGATGTATACTTTTGTTGGACTCTCAAAAAACTGGAATTTCCGAAGAAAGTGAGCTGATGCCTATGCTACCGCCCGGTAAAATTGTGGACGAGCGATGCTATACGATCGAAAACCTGCAACTGCAATACGCCCTTTATGAAGACAAGCTCGACGGAAGAGCGGCTTTTTCCGTCGGTGTGACTCTGTACGACAGCTCTGACGGTCACAGCGAGCGCGAGGCCGTCTTCGACATAACAAGTCTTCGCGAAAACGCCGATGAAATATTTCGTGCGATAAGCGACGGTGCCGTCACGCCGATGACGCTCGGCGAAGTCATATACGATCTGCTCCCGTAGCGAAATCGAATATGTTTTGACAAAGCTTATGATATGTGTTAAAATATAGAAAACATTCGCGGAGAGGTGTCATGAGAAAAAAGCGGATATTTCGCCGACCGCTGTTCGCCGTCGCCTGCGCTTTCTTTGCCGCAGGTGTACTCGCCGTCGGTGTCGAAAATCAAGTAGTCTTCGCGGCCCTCGTCGCCGTCGCGATCTTCACTTTGTCAGCTGCCGTATTTTGCGCCTTCACAAAGCACCGCGTCGCCCGCGCGGCACTTATTATACTTATTCCGATAACGCTCTCGACCCTCATCCAAATTTTCGCCGTAAATCGCGAAATATCAAAGGCTGAGCGTTACGACGATGTCGTCGGCGATGCCGTAATAACGATCACGGACGTGTGCTACAGCTCATCGTATTACGGCTACTACACGGCGCAGATCACGAAAAGCGACACCTTCCCTTGCATGAAGATAACGCTCGGTTATCCCGACGGAAGCTGTCGCGAGGACGACGTCCTCAGCGGAGATATCACTCTGCACGCACTTGCACAGAGCTCATCTTTCGACGAGCGGGCGTACTATATCCCCGACGGGATCTTCATGTCGGCTGATGCCGAAAAGCTCGAATATGTCGGGCGTGACACTTCGTTTTCGCCGACAAAGTCGCTCTCGAGGCTGAATCGGAAGCTTTGTGCACGTATTGAGGCCGCGTCAGGCGACGGCTCTCTCGCACAGGCGATACTGCTCGGTCGTCGCGACTCGCTTGAAGCTTCGGTCAAGCGTGATTTCTCGCGCATCGGAATTTCGCATCTGCTCGCGCTGAGCGGAATACATCTTTCGGTGATCGTCGGCATGGCGGACGCACTCCTTTCAAAATCACGTCTGCCTCGACGTGTCACCTTGATCGTCGAAGCCTTCGGAATTATATTTTTCATGGCTCTCGTCGGATTTTCGCGTTCCGTCACTCGTGCCGGAGTCATGCAACTCATCCGCATCACCGCTCAGCTCATCGGACGGCGAAGCGACCCGAAAACGAACCTCGGCACGGCCGTGCTCATTATCATGCTCGCCGACCCTCTCGCCGTGCGCGACACCGCGTTCGTCCTATCCGTGCTCGCCGCATACGCGTGCATCGCTTATTCGGAATACAAACGCCTAAATCGAATAAAAAGCGGAAAAACGATAATTTCGCGCATTCTGTGCGGCACGCGCGACACGGTACTCATGACGATTCTGATAAGTACGCTGACCTTGCCCGTTATGTGGAAAGTCTTCGGGCAGATCTCGCTGATCTCCCCGCTCACCAACGTCGTCTTCATTCCCGTGATCGGCGCATATCTGTATTTTTCGCTAATCTACGTCATCCTTTGCAGAGCTCCCGTCATCGGCCCGTTTTTGACTTTTATCCTCACAAATGTCGAGCGTATCATCTGCGCGGCAGCGCGAAAGCTTTCGCTTCTTCCTCACATAACGCTGTCGCTTCGCGGAAACGTCGTCGGAGTGCTTTCGTTCCTTTTGTTTGTCGCCGTCTTCGCGGCAACGCTTCAATATCGGAAAAAACGTGTCTCCTCTGCGAGATTTGACAAAAGTCTTATTTCTCGCATCTCCGTTGTCGCCTGCACGATTGCGCTTGTATGTGTCGTGTCGCTCGGTCTTGTCTCAAACGCGCAAAGTGCCGCGGCGGTATACGTCACGCAGGGCAAGAGCGAGGGCTTTTCGCTGAGGTATAAAAATGATTTCGTGCTCATCGACATCTCCGACGGCTCGTCGGGATTTTCGCGCACTCTGCTCGCCGAAGCCGAATCTTGCGGCGCAGATGAGATATCGTGTTTTGTGCTGACTCACTTACACAGGCGTCACATCTCATCTCTTTCGACGCTTGCCGAACGTGCCGTCCTGCGTCACGTGTGCATCCCGGAGGCCGCAAGCGAAGATGATGAGGCGATCTTCGCTTCACTCGTTGCCCTCTTCGAGCGCGACGACATCCCCTACTCGGTATATTCACGCGAAAACTCACTCGTCGACATCGGCGGGATCTGTTTTGAAAGTCTTGCTCTCGGCAAGCTCTCCCGCTCGTCTCACCCCGTGATATGCTTTTCGATAACCGTCGCGAACGAGCGTCTTTTGTACCTCGGCTCGTCCTTTGAAGACCTCGCGCTCCGAGACGACGATCTGTCGCTCGACGATGCGGACACCGTGTTTTTCGGTGCTCATCACCCGAAGCGCAAGAGCGAAGTCGCGCTGAACACGCACGGCACGGCCGTCATCGCACACGGAGCTGCGACGGACGAGCTTTTGAGCGTAAATGCCGCCGAGACTGTACCTCTTCTTGAAAACGGCAAGTACGAAACGAAAAAGTTGCCGCTTGAAAATAAGTGATCTTCCCCCGAGCCTCGGGGGATTTTCTCTTTTCTCGGGTGCGAGCCGTCATCTGCGCAAAACTGATTTTACACCGATTTTACACCGATGTGATTACGGATTTTACACGCGGCGTGTAAAATATGAATAAAATGCGGGTAAAGCGGCCTCGCGATACAGAATCTTGCGCAGAGAGGTTATTTAAATGAACATTTTCGACGTACTTACGCTTATAGGCGGCCTTTGTTTGTTCCTTTTCGGAATGAATCTTATGGGCGATGCACTCGAAAGGAGTGCGGGCAGCAAGCTTGAGCTTATGATAGGCAAGCTCACCACGGGTAAAATAGCAGGTCTTCTCACGGGTCTCGGCGTTACCGCCGTTATTCAGAGCTCTTCCGCCACGACAGTCATGGTCGTCGGCTTTGTCAACTCGAAGCTCATGACATTAAAACAGGCGATCCACGTTATCATGGGTGCGAATATCGGTACCACCGTCACCGCGTGGATATTGAGCCTCAGCGGCATCTCGGGCGACAGCATCTTCTTAAAGCTCCTGAAGCCGTCGTCTTTCACGCCGATCCTTGCGCTTATCGGCATAGTTCTTCTCATGTTCACAAAGAGCACCAAGAAAAAGGACATCGGCATAGTTCTTCTCGGCTTTGCGACTTTGATGTTCGGCATGGAGACGATGACCGGTGCCGTCTCGGGACTTAAAGAAATTTCCGCGTTCCGTGATATCTTCATAATGTTTAAAAACCCTGTTTTGGGCGTTATCGCAGGTACAGTGCTCACCGCTATCATTCAGTCGAGCTCCGCGTCGGTCGGCATACTTCAGGCTCTTGCGGCTACGGGTGCCGTCTCTTACGGCGCGGCTATCCCGATCATCATGGGTCAAAATATCGGTACTTGCATAACCGCGATCATCTCCTCGGTCGGCACGACCAAAAACGCAAAGCGCGCCGCACTCGTTCACTTGTCGTTTAACGTGATCGGCACGGCGGTATGTCTTGTCGCTTTCATGGCGGTCAAAGCAGTTTTCGACCCCGCGCTTTTAAACGAAAGCGCAAATTATGCGGGAATCGCCACGGCTCACTCGATATTCAATGTCGCCTGCACGGCACTTCTCCTTCCGATGTCGGGACTTCTTGAAAAGCTCGTGTACAAGCTCATTCCCGACAACGAGCAGATCGAGAAAACATCCGAGCTCGACGACAGACTCCTCGCTACTCCCGCCGTCGCGCTTGAGTGTGCGCACAATCTCTCGTTCGACATGGCAGCTCTCACGACAGACGCTCTGAAAATGAGTCTCGAATGCCTTACATCTTACGACGGTGCGAAAGCCGAAAAGATCCGCGAAGCGGAAGACAAAACGGATCATTTTGAAGATGTTATAGGAAGCTATCTCGTGAAGCTCAGCACAAAACAGCTTAACGAAAACGAGGGCGCGATGGCATCGATGCTTCTCAAAGCGATCGGAGATCTCGAACGCATTTCCGACCACGCCGTAAACATTCTCGAGTCTGCGGAAGAAATGCGCGAAAAGGGCATCTCGTTCTCACAAAGCGCGAAAGTCGAGCTTGACGCACTCTGCGAGGCAACGAGCGAGATCGTCGAACTCTCACATAACGCATTCACGGAAAACGACTCGGACTGCGCAAATTACGTAGAGCCTCTCGAGCAGGTCATCGACAGGATGAAAGAGCTGCTCCGCACGCGTCACATCGACCGCCTGCGCGTCGGCGACTGCAGCATCGAGGCAGGCTTTGTATGGAGCGACCTTATCACCAATATGGAGCGAGTCTCCGACCACTGCTCAAACATCGCCGCCTGCGTTATGGATCAAAAAGAGCGTAACATGAATCTCCACGAATCCCTTAAAATGCTCAGGATCGACAGCGAAGCCTACAGAGAAAAATACCGCGAATACACAAAAAAGTATCTCTCATTTGTGTAATGCACGCGGAGAGTCCGCGCGGCGTTTGTTTTGAGGGGAGATAATTCGATGAAAAGTTCCGACAGACACACCGTTTCGGGACTTTTCTTTTTTCGGTCGCTTCGTCAGACAGCAAAATCACGGCACGAGAGGAATAATCGATTATTGCGGAAAAATCACCATAATTACTTGACATATATGCCATTGTAGTTTATAATGAAAGCGTATTGATAAACAATTGATGCTTTAATTTTTGTTGGGAATTTGCACGTTAATTAATTGTCGACAGATTTGATATTCGGTATAAATAAAGCTTAAACGCTACACAGACACGCACGGCAGCAGTCCATTTAAGTATACATAATGACCATTTAATTTCACGGAGTTTTTTCACTATGCTTTTTTCCGGAACGGTGTTCCTGCTTTTGTTTTTACCCCTGCTTCTCGGATGCTACTTTCTCTGCCCTA
This sequence comes from uncultured Ruminococcus sp., assembly GCA_964461155.1. Classification (GTDB taxonomy): domain Bacteria; phylum Bacillota; class Clostridia; order Oscillospirales; family CAG-272; genus RUG11130. Next base: position 927 of record CAYWTG010000081.1, on the reverse strand, counting down.
AACGACATTTGGCGGGTCGGAATGCGATTCTCATTCTCTTTCAGCCTGATCTTTTACTCATTCGGCGGCATTCGGTATACGGGACTGCTTCTTTTGTCGGTGGTGCTGAACTATACCGGTGCACTGCTCCTTTCGCGAACTGAAAAAGTAACGCTGAGACGTGTTATATTATGGTGCTCGGTGGCACTGAATTTGGCGATGCTCGGATATTTTAAGTATGCGGCGTTCGCCGTGTCCACGCTGAATCTGTTCGGCTTCTCTTTTACAGTACCGCAGGTCGTGTTGCCGCTCGGAATCTCTTTCTACACGTTCCAGGGCATGAGTTATCTGCTTGACGTATACATGGGCAGATGTCCCGTGCAGAAGAATCCGTTTTTGGTGCTTCTCTATATCATCCTGTTCCCGCAGCTTGTTGCGGGTCCTATCGTAAATTACACGGATGTCGAAAAAGAGCTGTCTTTGCGTGAACATACAATGACCGGTTTCTCCGAGGGAGTCACACGCTTTATGCTCGGTCTCGGAAAGAAGATGCTTTTGTCGGGACCTATGGGAGAGATAGCCGACGCGGTGTTCAAAATTCCGCTCGCGGAGCTGCCCGCTTCTGCGGCGTGGGTGGGAGCACTTGCGTATTTCTTCCAAATTTACTTTGATTTCTCCGGATATTCCGACATGGCAATCGGACTCGGTAAGATATTCGGCTTCCGCTTCCCCGAGAACTTCAACTATCCGTACATATCCACCTCCGTCACGGAATTTTGGCGTCGTTGGCATATCACGCTGTCTCGTTGGTTCCGTGAATATGTTTACATCCCTCTCGGCGGCAATCGCTGTTCCGTGGCAAAGCAGATCCGCAATCTGCTTGTGGTTTGGTTTCTCACGGGACTGTGGCACGGTGCAAACTGGACATTTATCGTGTGGGGCGTGTAT
>CAYWTG010000080.1:0-6786 GCA_964461155.1 uncultured Ruminococcus sp. | reverse complement strand
AATCTCGAGTTACTTAACTTAAATTACATCCGAAAAAAGCTCTGCCAAGCGGCAGGGCTTTTTTGCGCTGTGCGGCGTATGCCGAAGAGTGACCGAGCGTATGTCAAATAGTAATCGAGCGTGCGTGAGCTTGCAAAACTGGTGCAAAGGTGTAGCTTCATATAAAAGCTGAATTGCGCGGAGAATCGGTTGATGTTACGAGCCGGAGTTGCACCCGAAAACAGGGAATGGTTTCCTATTTGGATGTTTTGTTAGTGCGCGTTTGCCAGTAAGTTTTCGGGCGTTTCGTGGCTGAAAAGGGCACAAAACGCCTCTCCGAGCATTAATTTGCCTTATTTTACCTATGTTTTATTCAAAATGCACAAAAAACAGGGTCAAAAACCTACATCTTGACGAACGAGTTTATGTAGGCAAATACTTGAAAAACGTGTGGAATTGTTGTATAATTTATGTTAGATGCAAGTTGCACAGAACGGACTTAAAATTTTAACGTAACTTGACAAACATTACAAATCCACTCTTTAAGGAGTTACATATGGCAGTATTTACATCAGAAAACATCAGAAACATTGCACTGCTCGGCCACGGCGGCAGCGGTAAGACCTCGATCGTTGAGGCAATGCTTTATGCGACTAAGGCAATCGACAGAATGGGAAAGGTAACAGACGGAAATACGGTCTGCGACTATGATCCCGATGAGATAAAGAAGGGCTTTTCACTTAATCTTTCAGTCGCTCCCGTTGTCTGGAAAGATACGAAGATCAACGTGATCGACTCCCCCGGATTCCTCGACTTTAAGGCAGAGGCTCTCGAGGCCGTGCGTGCGGCTGATGCGGCGATCATCACGGTCGACGCGAGAAGCGGTCTTGAGGTCGGCGCGGAGCTTGCATGGGAGATGGCAGAGGACGAGTGCGTCCCGAAAGCATTCTTCATCAACAAGTGCGACGATCCCGAGTCGAACTTCGACCGCCTTTTCGCTGAGCTTCGCGAGGAGTTCGGTAACGCGCTTTGCCCCGTATTCGTTCCCGTAAGGCACGGAAACGTCGTCAACATGATCGACCTTATCGAGATGAAAGCGTTCAAATACGACGAAAAAGGCGCGCGTGTTGAGATCGAGATGGACGAAGAGCTCAAAACGATCGCGGCTAACTACAGAGAGAACCTCAAGGAGGCTATCGCGTTGACGAGCGAGGAGCTCCTCGACAAGTACATGAACGGCGAGCACATCTCTCGCAAAGAAGCGGCGGCCGCACTTCACAGCGGTATCGCAGACGGCTCGATCGTCCCCGTCTACTGCGGCGCGGCAACGAGCCTGTGGGGCATATACGCGCTCCTCGATGCGTTCGTAGAGTCTTTCCCGACTCACCTTACAAAGAATGTTCAGGGCGTCGACGAAAACGGCGAGGTCGTGCCGAAACCGATCGTGCCCGACGGCGATCCCTCGATCTTCGTATTCAAGACCGTGGCCGACCCGTTCGTCGGAAAGATGTCGTTCTTCAAGGTCATGAACGGAACTCTCAAGCGCGATGCGACACTCCGCAACGTGAGAACGGGCAAGGAAGAAAAGTTCGCCCACATCAACACGATCTGCGGAAAGAAGCAGACAGAAGTCGACGTTCTTCACTGCGGCGACATCGGCGTCGTCACGAAGCTTGCGGGACTGTCCACGAACGACACGATGACCGCGGGCGAAACTGTCGAATACAGAAAGATCGTCTTCCCGAAGCCGTATCTCGAGCGTGCGCTGAAACCTGCGGCAAAGGGCGATGAGGATAAGATCTCCACGGGAATCACGAGACTTTTGGAGGAAGACCCGACACTTAGATATGAAAACAACGCCGAGACCAAGCAGATGACGATCTCGGGTATGGGAGATATGCACCTTGATATTGTCGTATCTCGCCTGAAGAACCGCTACGGAACGAAAGTCGTGCTCGAAGAGCCGAGACTTGCGTACCGCGAGACGATCAGAGGCAGAAGCGATGTTGAGGGCAAGCACAAGAAGCAGTCGGGCGGCTCGGGCCAGTACGGCCACGTCAAGATCCGCTTCTCGCGCGGCGAGGCCGACGGACTTACATTTACACAGTCGGTAGTCGGCGGCTCTGTCCCCAAGGGATATTACCCCGCTGTCGAGAAAGGTCTGCTCGAGGCGATGCAGAAAGGCGTGCTCGCGGGCTATCCCGTTGTTAATCTCGCGGCCGATCTGTATGACGGCTCGTATCACGCCGTTGACTCTAACGAGATCTCCTTTAAGCTTGCCGCAAAGCTTGCGTATAAAGAGGGTCTGCCGAAAGCCGATCCCGTGCTTCTCGAGCCCATCGGAAGCCTCAAGGTCGCGCTTCCCGACGCGCTTGTCGGTGACTGCATCGGCGATCTCAACAAGCGTCGCGGACGCGTGCTCGGCATGAATCCGTATGAGAAGAAGAGCGGCTACACCGTCATCGAGGCCGACGTTCCGAGAGCGGAGATGTCCGACTACACGATAGCTCTCCGCGCGATGTCGCAGGGCAGAGGACGCTTTGAGTACACTGTGGACAGATACGAGGAAGCTCCTGCAAATGTTGCTCAGAAGATCATAGCCGAGGCGAAGAACAACGAAGAATAATATAAAGTGGGGGTCATCCGCGAGGGTGACCCTCTTTCGCGCGTTGGAGAGCGCGAGTTGCTTGAAGCCGTGACTCATTATGGTGCGCGATGTGGCGACGAGGCGTGCGGCGATTCCGGAGACTCGCGCGACGGCGCAGTGTGTGCGTTTCGGTGACTTTCGCGGTGCGTGTGAAAAAATCGGGACTGCCGTTCGATCGACAGTCCCGATTTGCTTTTGATTATTTATCTTTCTTGCGACGGTTGCTTCTGTGGATGAGAAGCAGAGCTCCCGCAGCGAGAGCCGCCGCGCCCGCGATACCTGCCTTGCGGTAATCGGTGCGTTGCTTTACCGCATCAACAGCCGCCTTGACCTTCGGCTTCTTGCGCTTGACGTTTGAATAAAGCCAGCGTATATTGTGCTCGTCGGAGTAGACATCGTCCCAGATACCGTGGTATCCGTTTTCAAACTCCTTGTAGCGGATGCGCCCGTGGCCGAGTGCCTTTATCGCCGCGTACATCTCGCGAGTGCCCTCTACGGGAACCGACGCGTCGAGCATTCCGTGGAACGTGCGGATCGGGATGTCAGCCAAGATCTTTGCGCACGACGGATCACCGCCGCCGCAGACGGGCATTCCCGCCGCGAATACGGAGGGGTGACGCGACATGAGATCCCACGTTGCAAAGCCGCCCATCGAAAGACCGGTGACGTAAATGCGCGAGCGATCGACATTGTACTCGGACACGATGTAGCGGAGTATCTCGATGACCGCGCGGCATTCGCGCGACTCGGTTACGTCGGCGACGGAGTAACAGCCTTTCTCCCAAGGCGTGTAGACCCACTGACGATCCTCGGGGCACTGCGGCGCGATTATGATCGAGCTGTATGCGGGGGAGGCGGGGTCGTCGAAGATGTGCGGAAGTGCGACGTTGATCTGCTGTTCGTTGTCGACACCGCGTTCGCCTGCGCCGTGCATGAAAACAAGCACGGGGTACATCACACCGCAATCGTAATTTTTAGGTATATAAAGTCTGTAGGGAAGAGTCGAGCCGTCCTCTGCTCGGAAAATCTCCCGTGAAAAATCCCGTTGCATATCTACGGGCGGATTCGTGTGTTCGTGCGGCATATGTCGGTGTCCTCCTTGCTTTCTCGGTGAGCGAGAGTTTATATAGTATATTATCATCCAAAAAGCACTTTTTGTCAAGTGTTTATGCTGAAATTTACAAAATAAAAATAATTATTCCTTAAACTTTGTAAAGCCCCCTTGAAAAATGAGGCGAAAACTGATATCATATAGGTAAGTAAAAACACAAAAGGAGTTTTGCTATGTCAATCAGCTATTGCAGTGAATCTAAAAGATTCATAATCAACACCGAGAACACGACCTACGCGATGCAGATCGAGCTCGACAGATTCCTCGTCCATCTCTACTACGGTAAGAAAACGGACAGCCTGCCCGAGATCGAGAAGCTGCCCGATCGCGGATTTACACCGTACCCTTCGTACGTCTGCGACAATCAGGCATTCGGCGAGCGTTTCTCACTCAATCTTCGACTTCTTGAGGTATCCGGATTCGACAGCGGCGACTACAGAAGCGACACCGTTCGCGTAAAGAACGCAGACGGTAACTCCGTTACATCTTTTGAGTATCTCTCTCACGAGATAATTAAGGGAAGAAAGAACATCCCCGGACTTCCTTTCGCGGATGCGGATAACGATACCGAGACGCTTTGCATCACGCTTCGCGACGAAATCTCCGCGTGCGAGCTCGACCTTTACTACACCGTATTCCCGAAAGAGGACACGATCTCCCGCTACATGACTCTCCGTAACACCGGAAAGAGCGCGGTCGTCCTCGAGAATGCGGCCAGCCTTATGCTTGACCTGCCGCACAGCGACTGCGACGTTGTTTCTTTCTACGGAAATCACGCAAACGAGCGTAATATGCAGAGAAATCCCGTTATCCACGGTAAGATGACTCTCGAGTCACGCCGCGGTGCAACGGGCGCACAGATGAACAACAGCTTTGCCGTTGTCGCTCACAACGCGACTGAGAATGCGGGCGAGGCTATCGGATTCTCGTTTGTATACAGCGGATGCTTCCTTAACTCCGTTGAAGTAGAGCAGAGCAGCAGCGTTCGCGTTAAGGTCGGTCTTCACCCCGACTTCTTCTCGTGGACAGTCGATCCCGACGACAGCTTCACAACTCCTGAGGCTGTAATGACATACTCCGCAAGCGGTATCGGTCAGATGTCGAGAAATCTCCACCGCTTCACAAGAAATCACATCGTTCGTCCCTGCAACACTCCCCGCCGTCCCGTTGTTCTCAACACATGGGAGGGTAACTTCTTCGATATCGATGAGCACAACATGGAGGAGTACGCAAAGTACGCTGCAGAGTGCGGATTCGATATGCTCGTCATGGACGACGGTTGGTTCGGCAAGAGACTCAGCGACAACGCGGGACTCGGCGACTGGTGGGCCAACCCCGATCGCTTCAAGGACGGACTTCCCCCGTTCGTTCGCCGCATAAAGAGCCACGGCATTCGCTTCGGTATCTGGATCGAGCCCGAGATGGTAAACCCCGACTCCGATCTTTACCGAGCACATCCCGACTGGGCTCTCGCTGCTACAGGTCGCGACCATCAGAGAAGCCGTCAGCAGCTCGTGCTCGACTTTGCAAATCCCGATGTCCTTGACTACCTCAAGAACATCTTCAAGAAGACTTTCACCGACGTTCCCCTCGACTACATCAAGTGGGACTTCAACCGTCACCTCTGCCAGATCGCTTCCACGTGCATCCCCGCAGACAGACAGGGTGAGGCCGCACACCGCTTCATGCTCGGCGTATATGACCTTTATCAGTGGTTCTGCGACGAGTACCCGGGCGTCATGATCGAGAACTGCAGCGGAGGCGGCGGAAGATACGATCTCGCTATGATGAAGTATTCGTCTCAGATCTGGACGAGCGACAACACCGACCCCGTAAGACGTATTTTCATCCAGTACGGTTCTACCATGATGTACCCCGCGTGCGTCATGAGTTGCCACGTTTCCAACCACTCCGACTCCGTTGAGGACGACAGACTCCTCGACTTCGGTTACAAGGTAGCACTTCAGGGCGTTCTCGGATACGAGTTCGACATAACGAAGATCAGCGATAAGGCACGTAAGGCTATCAGCCGCCAGATCGCAGAGTACCGCAACTTCGAGCACGTCATCGAGAACGGCGAGCTCTACAGACTCATGTCACCCTACGACGACGGCAAGAGCGCGTTCTACTACATCACAGAGGACAAGAGCGAGGTTCTCGTATACTTCTATCAGATCCACGGAGAAGAGCCCACGGAGTACAGACTCCCGATCGACGTTCCCGCAGGTGAGATGTGGATTGCACGCTTCAACCACAACAGCGAGTACACCTCCGAGGAGCTTCAGAACGGCCTTATCGTAAGAAGCAGCAGCGAGGACAACTACGCGGAGATGTTCCACTTCGTTCGTCGCGGCGAAAAGCCCGCAGAGAAGTGCGAAGCACACGGATGCTCAAAGTGTGAGGAGACGACTCTCACCGAAAACGAAAAAAAAACTCTTGAAAGTATAATAAGCGGTCAGGACAAGTTTGCCTCCATTCTGAGAAACGGCAAGCTGTATCGCCTCGATCTGCACAGCGACGCTGCAAGCGCGTTCTGCTATGCACGCGAGAACGGAAGCGAGTATCTCCTCTGCTTCTGCCAGAACAAGCCCGAGACGCCCCGCCAGTACAGACTGTCGCTCGACGTTCCCGTCGACAGCGCGTTCAAGCAGACGCACAACAATCCCTACGGACTGTACAGCGGAAACGAGCTTCGCGTCGGACTCGTCGCAGACAGCACTGCTGACGGAAATGCGTTCAAGCTCTTCCACCTCGTTCGCGAAAAGTAAGCTTTAGATCATTTAGGCGGGTGTGTAACACTTACACATCCGCCTAAATTAAGGTTTTTGCATTCCTGTAATGTACGAAAATCCGTCAAAAGTCGGCTTTTGCGGGGAATCGGCAAAAGATACCACGGAAATTCTATGATTTTTTGACTTTTGAGTTGACAAACGCGCAAATTTGTGATACAATAAAACAGCTGTGAAAAACAGCGATGCCCCATTAGCTCAGCCGGTAGAGCACATGACTTTTAATCATGGTGTCCGGAGTTCGATTCTCCGATGGAGCA
>CAYWTG010000079.1:0-6897 GCA_964461155.1 uncultured Ruminococcus sp. | reverse complement strand
CAACTCCGACCACATATCGGGATTCAGCCACGCCACGCGTGTCATGTCACGATAGCTTCCCGCCGAAAATCCGTTGTGTCCCGTTGCCGTCGGGCTCTTGATGTACGCGCTCGACACGACGTGCGCGAGCTGTGACGTAAATGCTATCATTTTATCGTGCGCATCCGCGGTTGTCACCGATATGCTTCCGAAGCCTGCGGGAGTGAGGAGCTTTTTCACTCTGTCGAGCAGCTCAATGTCGTCATATCTCGGCGGCACTATTACCATCGGCGCACCGACAAACATATCGGCACGCGAATATTTAAATCCGCTGTTGTGCGTTCCGGCCATCGGATGTCCACCCACAAATGTAAAGCCGTGCTTTTCAGCCTCATCAAATCCCGCGCGGCACACCTTCTCTTTGGTGCCGCAAAGATCCATGATGAGCGTGTCTTTCGGAAATGCCGTAGCGTTCCTTCTGATAAAATCGACCGTCGCATCGGGGTACACTGCAATGAATATTACGTCGCATTCGGAATATTTGTCGACCGTCAGACGAGCGTCAAGCGCGTGCGCCATTATCGCAAAATCCGTTACCGTTTCCGATATATCCCATCCGAGCACGCGGTGTCCCGCGGCAGCGTAAGCTTTGGCAAACGAGCCGCCGATCAGTCCGAGACCGACAACTCCCACGGTGAGAGCTTTCTTCGATTCAAAATTATCCATTCAAAGCCGCCCTTACTTTCATGACCTGTTTTGCCGTGTGCTCGAACTGCGCGGGAGTCAGTGACTGTGCTCCGTCGCAAAGCGCGTGCATCGGGTCGTTGTGAACTTCTATCATAATTCCGTCGGCACCGCAGGCCGCAGCAGCTACCGCCATCGATTCGACAAGCTTGGAGTGACCCGTCGCGTGGCTCGGGTCGATGACAACGGGCAGGTGCGTCAGCTCGTGAAGAACGGGAACCGCTGAAAGGTCGAGCGTATTGCGAGTGTATGTCTCAAATGTGCGTATTCCGCGCTCGCAAAGGATGATGTTGCTGTTGCCGCCCGACATTATGTACTCGGCACTCATGAGAAGCTCTTTTATCGTGTTCGCAAGACCGCGCTTTAAGAGGATCGTTTTTCCCGTGCGGCCGAGCTCCTTTAAAAGCTCAAAGTTCTGCATATTACGCGCGCCGACCTGAATAACGTCGACATTTTCAAAAAGCGGCAGGTGATTTGCGTTCATGATCTCGGTGACGATCGGCATACCCGTGGCTTTTTTCGCCTCGAGCAGAAGCTCGATGCCGTCGGCCTTTAATCCTTGGAAATCGTAAGGCGAGCTTCTCGGCTTGAACGCGCCGCCTCTCATAAGTGATGCTCCCGAAGCTTTTACGGCCTGTGCGACCTCGAGTATCTGCTCACGGCTCTCGACCGAGCACGGACCCGCGATAAGAGCGAAGTTTCCGCCGCCGATCTTAACATCTCCGATCTCGATTGTCGTGTCGTCGGGATGAAACTTTCTGCTGCAAAGCTTGAACGGCTCGGCAACTCTCTTTACCGACTCGACAATATCAAGGCTCGCGATGAGATCCATATCAATGCAAGACGTGTCACCGATGAGTCCGAATACGGTATAGTCGTGTCCCTCCGAGATGTGTACCTCGATTCCCTGCGAACGGATCCATCCGACGAGATGGTCTTTCTGCTCTGCTGTTGCGTTTTTTCTGATTACGGCGATCATTTTTTAAAATTTCCTTTCATTACGGACGACGCACCACGGAGAGTTTGATAAAAAAATCGCACAGACCGTGATCTGTGCGACATTTACCGAATTTTCGCGAAGTTAAACGTTATGCGTTCACTGCCGGTTTCATGCACAAATCACTATTACTTCCGTAAAAAAAGTAATAGCAAAAATAATATGCAAAAAACTGGATGAATGCAGTCATGTTATGCCTCCGCGTTTGTTAACTGCAATTAGTATAACTCTCTTTTCGCGCTTTGTCAAGCCCAAAAACGAATTTTTTGATGAGATTTTTTTCGCGCGGATGAATAATTACTCTCCGCGTATTACTTTATCCCGTCCGTCATGAGCTTTTCGGTAAGGCGATCGGACATCTCGTAATAGAACTCGAGATTCGGATAAAGCTCGATAAAATCGACCGCGCGATAGTAGCAGAAGTCATCCCATGCGCCGTCCGCACGCGTCACGATACGCCTGCGAAGACGCTCGATTTTCGACTCGGTCGTATCTCCGACGGTGGAAATATTCCGCATCGTGCACCACACTCGGCGTATCTTGTCGTTGAATATCTTTCTGTGCGAAACATCGTAGTCGAGTAGCTGCTCTTCAAAGAAGCCGTCGCTGTCGGGCGTAAATCCGTCAAAGCCCTGCATATGTAAAAATATTCGTCCGACGACGCAGTCTCCGACAGGTGTGCGGTGTGTGCGATCATCAAGTATCATATCGGCCGACGAAAGAAGCGGCGTCATGACGGTGTAAAGGTCGCAGAGATATGAGGAATATTCCGTCGCAAGACGAGCGCACACGTCATGAGCTATTCGTCGCGCACCCTCAAAGCATTTCTCGTCGGCGATCTCCTCGGGGCACATGAAATACACTGTGACGCCGCGCGAGACAAGAAGCTCCGTGAGCTCTTTCATATCTTTATAAAAGCACTCCTCGCGGTGTACCGCGTCTCCGCCGTATGAGCCGATGTCGTTCACGCTGTACATCACGACGACGTGCGTCGGCGCGTAGCGCATGATATCCTCGTCGAAGTGCTCGATCTCATATCTCGCCGTGCCGCCGCCGATGCCGACGTTATACATTCTTACGTGATCCTCGGGAAAGTTTCTGAGGTAATACTCAAATACGATCTCAGTCCACAGCGCACTTGCCGTAAGGCTGTCGCCGAGGAAGCAAACTCTCGAATTTGCGGGAAAGCGCGGTATGCCGCGACCCTTGTATGAGCTATAGTCCATGTCATTCTCCTTTTATATCGTCACAAACGAGCGTGTTTAAAATTCGCGAAAATTCTTCGGGGGTCGACGCATGATTCAACGCGTCGCGGACACTCGATGAGCCTCTGATACCCCTGATGAAGTGTGCGGCACGACCGCGCGACTCTCTGATACCGCGAACAGCTCCTTTTTTCGCGACAAGCTCACCGACGAGCCGCTCGGCACATGATATCCTCTCGCGCGTATCGGGCGGCGTGAAAGCTTCACCTCGGTTTAAAGCCGAAATCTCGCGGAAGATCCACACGTTTCCGAGCGCGGCACGACCGACAGCCACGGCGTCGCACCCTGTCTCGCGCACCATGCGCACGGCGTCCTCGGCGGAGTTTATGTCACCGTTGCCGACGACGGGAATACTGCTCGGCACGGCATTTCTGACGTCGCGAATGACCGACAGATCCGCACTCGGTGCGTACATCTGCTCGCGGGTGCGTCCGTGGACTGTGATAAGCTGCGCTCCGGCGTCTGCCATCCGTGCGGCAAAGCTCGGCGCGTTTATGCTGTTTTTATCCCAACCCGCGCGGATCTTGACCGACAGAGTAATACCGTGCCGCTCGCATATCGGTCTGAGTGCCGAAACGATCGATGCGGCGCGCTCGGGGTCTTTCATAAGTGCCGATCCGTCTCCGGCAGAGACTATTTTCTTCACGGGGCAACCCATGTTTATGTCAACTCCCACGGGATAAGTGCGTGTCTTGTAGTATTCAAGCAAGCTCTCGAGTGCATACGCCGCTTCCGCATGGTCATGTCCGAAGAGCTGAACAAAAGTCGGTGCTTCGTCGGAGGATATCTCGGCAAGCTCGAGCGTCTTTTTGTCGTTATGACACACGGCGGCGGCGGATATCATTTCCGTAACGCCTCTCTCGCATCCGAACTCCGTGCATATTCTGCGAAAGGTCACGTCTGTAAAGCCCGCCATCGGAGCGAGATATGCCTTGATCTTCAACCTTGATTCCTCCGTTAAACTGTTATTAAGGCTCATTTTATCACATAATGGGCGCGATTTCAATAGGACAGCCGAAAAAACAGCCCGAAACCGCAGCGATGGGATGGAATAGCGGCTCCGGGAGAAAAATATTAACACATCGGTCGCTTTATTTTACATTATCTTATTGTACTTTTTCGCGAAAAATAGTATAATAGGCATATAAGTACCCGCCGCAGAACGCGGCGAAGCTGAAAGGATTTGACTCTCTATGAAACTTTGTGACATTGTAAAGAAAATAAACGACGGCGCGCTCGACGCACAGCTTTGCGAAAAGCTCTCCGTTCCCGCCTCCCGCATTGAAAGCGAGAGAGCACGTTATGTTGCCGCTGCCGAGGCTTTCAAGGCTCAGTACGGCGACTCCGACGAGATCAGACTCTTCTCTGTCGGCGGAAGAAGCGAAATTTCCGGTAACCACACCGACCACAACCACGGTCGCGTTATCGCCGCATCCGTAAACCTCGACATTCTCGCTGTAGCCGTTCCCACAGACGACGGCGAGATCAGAATCAAGAGCGAGGGCTTCCCCGAGGATATCGTTCCCGCCGCAGCTTATGAAGCACCCGATGCGGACAAGTATTTCACTTCCGCCGCTATCATCGCGGGAATGGAAAAGGCGTTTGTCAACGCGGGCTACAAGGTCGGCGGCTTTAAGGCATACACCACATCGAACGTCCTCAAGGGCTCGGGAATTTCCTCCTCCGCCGCATTTGAGGTAATGGTCGGAAATATTCTCAACTATCTCTACAACGACGGTCGCGTTTCAAATGTCGAGATCGCGAAGATGGCTCAGTTTGCGGAGAACGAGTACTTCGGCAAGCCCTGCGGACTCATGGATCAGACCGCTTGCGCCGTAGGCGGATTTATCACGATCGACTTCGCGGATCCCACATCTCCCGTAATCGAAAAGCTCGATTTTGACCTCACCGGCGAGGGATATTCGCTTTGCATCGTCAACACCGGCGGAAATCACGCAGACCTCAATGAGGACTACGCGTCCGTTCCCGCTGAGATGAAGTCCGTAGCGGCTCTTCTCGGTCGCGAGGTGCTTCGCGGAACAACACGTGATGAGCTGATCGCTCGCGCTCCCGAGATTCGCGAGAGCTGCGGTGACCGCGCACTTCTCCGTGCATTCCACTTCATCGCCGAAAACGAGAGAGTTGCATCTCAGGTAGACGCACTTAAAGCAGGCGACCTCGACGGCTTCTTCTGCGGAGTTACGGCAAGCGGAAACTCCAGCTTCAAGTTCCTCCAGAACGTTTATACGACAAAGAACGTCTCCGAGCAGGGTCTCTCGCTCGCACTTTGCATCACCGAGGGATTCCTTGCGGGCAAGCGCGCTGCTTGCCGTGTACACGGCGGCGGATTTGCCGGAACCATCCAGGCTTTCGTACCTGCAGACTGCACAGAGGATTACCGCAAGCTCATCGACGGCGTGTTCGGTGACGGCGCGTGCCACATCCTTTCCGTGCGCCGCGCGGGCGCGATCGAGCTTGCGCTGTAAGCTATGATGAAGAAAACTCAAAAAGAACCGAATACCCCGGAAAAGAACAAGCGCATTCGACGCCGCGTGCTCATTTTGCTCGCAAGCTTCCTTTTACAGCTTGGCATTTACATTGCGATATCCTCGCTCGGCGTGATCGTCAACGAGCTGTTCTACACCGTCGGCTTCACGGTGTATCTGACGATAGGAGCTGTTCTGCTCGTTCTCTACTATATACTGAACGGCGCGTCGTTTTCCTCGAGTAAGGCGGGAGGCGACGAAAAGGCACTCGCACGACGCGAAAAGGCTCGTCGACTCCACTACATTCTCCTGCCGATGGCCGTGCTTCTCCTCATCGTTTTCGCGGATATGTACTTCGGCGAGAGCATCCGCTCGATCTTGGGGTAAAATATGCTTCCTGTTAACATTATCGCGCTCGGACAGCTGAAAGAGAGCCATTTCAGAGCTGCCGCGGATGAATACAAAAAGAGGCTTCGCACAGTGAGCGAGATCGAGATACGTGACGAGCGACTTCCGCAGTCGCCGTCCGCGTCTCAGATCAAAGCGGCACTTGAGAAAGAAGCCGACCGCATACTCGCCGCTGTCCCGAAGCGAAGCTTTACCGTCGCCATGTGCATTGAGGGACGGCAAATGACATCGGAGGAGTTTTCAAAAGCTCTCGACGATGCGGCACTCTCGGGTCACTCGTCCGTGACCTTCATCATCGGTTCGTCTCACGGTCTCTCCGACCGCGTCAAGGCGGCTTCCGATCTGAAGCTCTCAATGTCGAAGATGACTTTCCCGCATAAGCTTGCCCGCGTCATGCTCCTTGAGGCCGTGTACCGCGCCTCGGAAATATCTGCGGGAAGCAAATACCACAAATAAACGTGCAGTCGAAAAGGAGACAGGTAAAAATGAAAAGCTTACCGAAGCACGTGCGAAAGCAGATCATTGCAGTCGTTTTGTTTCTCGCGCTCGCACTCGCCGCTTCAGTTTATCTCTTCGCACCGGGTAGTGAAAGCGCGCCGATAAAGCTGACGGACAGAAATAACGAGACCGAACGCGACGACGACACGCCGCCTTATATCTTCGTCGAAGACGAAAAAGAGCCGACACTCTCTGTGGACGAGCTTCTCGCCCAGCTTCGCGTTATCGAGTACGACTCCGTTCGCAATGTCACCGATTCTTCCCTGCTCTCAAATGAGCTTCGCACACTCCCGGGCGCGGGTGCGCTGTCGAGCGCGGGCTACTACACGAGCGACCTTTCGTATGTAGGAGACAGCTTTGTGCTCGGAGTTATGCCGAGCCTCGTCTTGCCGCAGACTTATTCGCTTCGCAAGCGTGTCGTAAGTGATCTCACATACGAACAGCTCACTGATTACGCACAGTTCACTCCCGTGTACACCGAGCGCGAGGAAGACCGCCCCGCCATCGAGCTGTATATGGG
>CAYWTG010000078.1:0-6946 GCA_964461155.1 uncultured Ruminococcus sp. | reverse complement strand
GTATCTTCTTCACGCTGTGTCTGGCTTCCCTCTTCGGATATAACCTCAACGACAGCGCGTCCATCGCGATAATAGGTGCGGCGGACGGCCCGACTTCGATTTTCGTCGCTCAGATGTTAAAATCGAACTACCTGCCGGCTATCATGGTCGCCGCGTACTCGTACATGGCACTCGTCCCGATCGTTCAGCCGCCGATAATCAAGCTCTGCACGACGAAAAAAGAGAGACTCATCCGCATGGACGACACCTCAAAGCCCGTATCAAAGACGACGAAGATCCTCTTCCCGATCATTACAACGATAATCGTAGGTCTTGTCGCTCCCGATGCCGTTGCTCTCATAGGATTCCTTATGTTCGGTAACCTCATCCGCGAGTGCGGCGTGCTCAACTCCCTCTCCGAAACCGCGCAGAAGGTGCTTGCAAACCTCATCACGATTCTCCTCGGTATCACGATCGCTTCCCGCATGACCGCTGCGGAGTTTCTCAAGATCGACACTCTCATCATCCTCTGCCTCGGCCTTGTCGCGTTCATCTTCGACACCTTCGGCGGTATCATGATAGCGAAGATCATGAACCTCTTCTTAAAGAAGAAGATAAATCCCATGATCGGTGCGGCGGGCATCTCCGCATTCCCGATGTCGGCGCGTGTCGTCCACAAAATGGGCCTTTCCGAGGACAATCAGAATTTCCTCCTCATGCACGCTGTCGGCGTAAACGTCTCCGGACAGATAGCCTCCGTCATCGCCGGCGGACTCATCCTCTCGATCGTAGGCCGCTTAATATAAGAAAGGAAGCACGAACGTGAATATCACACCCGAAAATTTAATGCAAACTCTCCCCATCATGGGAAAAGGAATGCTCGGCATATTCGCCGTGACTATCGTTATAATTTGCGTTGTTACTCTGCTCAACGCGGTAACTTCGCCGAAAAAGAAGGAGAAATAAAATGACTCTCGATAATTACTTTCGCAATCTCGCTGTCCCGACAGGGAAAATCGACGTCATCCTCGACACGGACGCGTACAACGAGATAGACGACCAGTTTGCCATCGCGTATCTGCTTAAATCCGACTACAAGCTCAACACCCGCGCCATCTGCGCCGCGCCTTTCTTAAACGATAAGGCAACGTCAGTCGCCGACGGCATGGCGAGAAGCTACGACGAGATACTTCATCTGCTCGAGCTGATGGACAAAAGCTCTCTTGCAAGCTCAGTATATCGCGGCTCCGAAAGCTATATGACGGACGAAAAGACGCCCGTCGACTCCGACGCCGCACGCTTCATGGCGAAGCTCGCAGACGAATATTCTCCCGAAAAGCCTCTTTATATCGTGGCTATCGGTGCTATCACGAATGTAGCGTCGGCTATCCTCATGAACCCGAAGATGAAAGAAAACTGCGTCATCGTTTGGCTCGGCGGAAAGGCGCACGGCTACGGCGCGGACGAGTTTAACATGATCCAAGACATCGCCGCCGCACGCGTTATCTTCACCTGCGGTGTTCCGACGGTACAGCTCCCCTGTAAGGGCGTCGTCGACGTGTTCCAGACATCGCGCTACGAGCTCGAGCACTTCCTCCTCGGAAAGAACAAGCTCTGCGACTATCTTGTAAACTACACCGTAAGCGACACGGAGAAAGAGTTGCCCGGCAAGCCGTGGGCGCGTGTCATCTGGGACGTTACCGCCGTAGCGTGGCTTCTCAACGATGGTGACCGCTTCATGACATCGCGCATCGTTCACGCTCCCGTCCCCGAATATGACGGCAACTACGGCTTTGACGACGATCAGCCGTTCATGACCTGCGTCCGCCACATCTTCCGTGATGAGCTGATGGACGACCTTTTCACCACTCTCGCAAAATAAAATCTGTCGGAGCACCGAAAAAAGGTCGCTCCGACTTTTTTTCGCCCCTCGGCGATTTACGCCCGCCGACGTGGGAATACTTAAAATAACGATAGGAGTTATAATATGAAATTTGCCTTTTACGATACGAAGCCTTACGACGTGCCGGCTTTTGAAAAATACGGTGCGGAAAACGGCATACGCTTTAAGTTTTACGAGGGAAAATTAAATGTCGACACGGCGTCTCTCGCGCAGGGCTGTGACGGCGTTTGCATCTTCGTGAACGACGACTGCTCGGCGGAAGTTATCGACCGACTTTACGAGCTCGGCGTGCGCTGTGTCGCGCTCCGCTGTGCGGGTCACAACAATGTCGACGTAAAGCACGCCTACGGTAAGCTTCACGTGCTTCACGTGCCCGCATATTCGCCCTACGCCGTCGCCGAGCACGCAATGGCGATGCTTCTCACATCCGTCCGACGCATACACAAGGCGTACATCCGCACACGCGATTTTAATTTCAGCTTAAACGGCATGACGGGATTCGACCTGCACGGCAAGACCGTCGGCGTCGTCGGCACGGGAAAGATCGGCCGCGTGTTTATCGACATCTGCCGAGGCTTCGGCATGAATGTCATAGCTTACGACAAATACCCTGTTGCGGACTCGGGAATAAAATATGTCGAGCGCGACGAGCTTTTCGCCGAAAGCGACATTATCTCTCTCCACTGCCCGCTGACTGCGGAAACGCACCATCTTATCAATGCCGACAGCATCGCGAAGATGCGACGCGGCGTGTTTATCGTGAACACCTCGCGCGGTGCGCTCATCGACGCGGAGGCTCTCCTTGCGGGGATCAAATCCCGTCACGTCGGCGCGGCCTGCCTCGACGTGTATGAGGAAGAAGCCGACATCTTCTTCGAGGACAACTCCGGTCACATCCTCGATGACGACACGCTCGCGCGACTGATCTCCATGCCGAACGTCATCGTGACCTCACACCAGGCGTTCCTCACCGAGGAGGCACTTTCAAATATCGCCGAGACGACAGTTAAGAGCATCAAAGAGCTCTCCGAGGACGGCAGAAGCGAAAACGAGCTGTGCTATCACTGCGGCAAGGTCGACAGCTGCCGCAAGTGCCGCGACTCGCGCTGCTTTTAGCTGATGTTTGCCCGTTTTCCCGGAGGCTGACGCTTTGTCGCGAAACGCCGAGCTTCTCGGCCAATTCGTCCTGCAACATATTGCGCTTTTTCCTGTAGCTTCCGATATTGTTTGATAACACCTTAAACACGTCCTTTACACGGAAATCATTTCATTTGGATTATATCGGAATTTGCTCAAAGGTGCAATAAAGCTCGTTTGTATCTTCGTCAAGTGACACTTGCGGTTTGTCAAGCAGTGCTTGCATTTTGAAAAAACTCGAAAAGCGTGATTTGCGCGAGAAAAAGCGGAGCCTCCGAGAATGGAAGCTCCGCTTTTTCGCTCTCACGAGCGATGAATTAAATTTTAAATTACAGTGTGTTCGCGCTGCCGAGGACGTTCTCGATCTTGTGAGCGACCATCTTCTTAACCTCTGCACGTGCAACGGTAAGATATGTTCTGGGGTCGAATACGTCGGGCTGGTTTGTGAGCACGCGGCGGATTCCTGCGGTCATTGCGAGACGAATATCGGAGTCGATATTGATCTTGCAGACTGCAAGGGATGCTGCCTTTCTGAGCTGCTCCTCGGGGATACCGACAGCGTCGGGAAGCTTACCGCCGAGAGAGTTGATCTCCTGAACGTACTCCTGGGGAACGCTGGACGCGCCGTGAAGAACGATCGGGAAGCCCGGGATCTTCTGCATGATCTCCTCGAGAATGTCGAAACGGAGCGGCGGGGGAACGAGGATGCCCTCCTCATTTCTCGTGCACTGATCAGCTGTGAACTTGTATGCGCCGTGGCTTGTTCCGATAGCGATAGCGAGAGAGTCAACGCCTGTCTTTGCAACGAACTCCTCAACCTCCTCGGGACGTGTGTAGGAAGAATCCTCAGCGGATACGTTTACGTCGTCCTCAACGCCTGCAAGTCTGCCGAGCTCACCCTCAACGGTAACTCCGCGCTCGTGAGCGTACTCAACGACCTTCTTTGTAACTGCGATGTTATCCTCGAAAGAGTGATGCGAGCCGTCGATCATAACGGAAGTGAAGCCGCCGTCGATGCACGCCTTGCAGATCTCGAAATCTGCGCCGTGGTCGAGGTGAAGTGCGAGGTCAACGCCGGAATCCTTGATAGCGGCATTGGCAAGAGCGATAAGGTACTCCTGCTTTGCGTACTTTCTTGCACCTGCGGAAACCTGAAGAACGACGGGGGACTTGAGCTCTCCCGCAGCCTCTGTAATAGCCTGGATAATCTCCATGTTGTTGATGTTGAAAGCACCGACAGCGTAACCGCCCTCATAAGCCTTCTTAAACATCTCTTTTGTGTTGACAAGAGCCATGATGTGATCCTTTCTCGGCGGAAGCTCAAGGCTTCACGCCACTTAAAATTCTAACTACATTATTTTACCCTTTTTCGGCGGAAAAATCAAGCTATATATGTAAATTGATGCGAATTATTTTGCGTCGGCGACCTCTTTTGACCGCAAAAAGGCTTTTTTGCTTGACAAACGGTGCGACAGAGCCTATAATAATAGAAAAAAGCACCGAAAGGACGCAAGGTATGAAAAAGTACATCATCAAAAAAACCGACAATATAAATGATGCGGAGCACGCTTACATCAATGTTTGGCCGTGGGGCTCGGAGTACAGACCCGAGTGCTCGTTCCGCGCCGTTCACACGGATGACCGACTCATCGTTTCTCTCCGCTGCATCGAGAAAGACCCCGTGGCGCACATCGACTACCGCAACGGATTTGTATGCAACGATTCCTGCATGGAGTTCTTCTTCTCCCCCTCCGACGACAACAGCGCGGGATATTTCAATTTCGAGGCAAACTCTCGTCCCGCATTTTTCCTCGGATATGCAAAGTGCGCCGGCGACAAAGGCGTGCTCGTCGACTGGCCCGAGGAGGATTTCCGCCTCCGCACGACTTTTGACCGCGACGGCGACGGACGCGACTTCTGGCAGGTCGATTTCGAGATTCCCTACGCGATGATCCGCAAATACGTCCCGGACTGCCGTCTTGACGACGGATGCACAATTCGCGGAAACGCGTACAAGTGCGGCTGCCACGATCAGCCCGAGCACTACGGCTGCTGGAGCCCCATCGAGAGCGCAGGTCCGAACTTCCATATGCCCGAATTTTTCGGCGAGTTCGTTCTCGCGTAAAGCTTTTATTCCGACGTAAAAGCGACCAAATAGAAGCGCACCGACAGAGAGCGTCTGTATGAAGATCACACAGACGCTCTTTTTTTGACTTTATTCTCTTTCGGCAATAACGCGAGCGAGCGCGGCTATTGAATCATCGATGATGCGACGGTTGTCGGGACGCACGCCGCAGAGAATTTTTCTGCGTGTGCTGTCGACGGCGTAGTGTCTGTCGTCGGTGATAAGCGGCGCGGGCACTTCGGTGATCTCGATGGCGTCGGGCACGGTGAGTGCGGCAACTGCCATGTAGTCACACATGATCTTATGCCAGTCGGGCGAGTCGAAACGCTCCTCGGTGAATATCTTGAGCGGCAGACCGCGCGTAAGGTGATATGCGGCCTTTCCCTTTCCACTGAGACGATCGAGGTCACTGTGGTTCATGTCGAGCTTCACAGAGCCGTCGGGGTCGCAGGGGAGCCATACGAGCGGTATCGGCAGATTCATAAGATACTGTCCCGCCACATAGTCGGAGAAAAGGTTCCACTCATGGAAGTGATCCTTATTATTGTAGAGGCAGTTTCCGCCGAGCCAAAGCACAACGATATTGTCCATGATCGACGGGTCGATAAGGCACGCCGAAACGACGTTCGTGCAGGGGCCCGTGACGAGCACGTAGACGGGCTCATCGTACTTGTGTGCGCACTCGATGATGAATCGAGCGGCAGGGCTGTCGGTCGGTGCAAGATTCTCGTTGTTTGTGATCTGGCTTCTTGCGCCCTCGAAAAGCGGGCACTTCTCTTCATCAAGGTCGAGAGCTTCGTATGTCACACGGACATCACGGACAGCGCGGAGCATGACCTCCTCGGTATTTTCCGCTTTGACTTCTTCGTACTGAGCCGACGCGCAAACGCCGAGCACGCGAAGTCTCGGGCTTCCGAGCGCGTACGCAAGAGTGTACTGGTCGTCGATCTCTCCGTTGTAGTCTCCGTCGAGAATGACATTCAAAACTCTGTCGCTTTTTATATCCTTGAGTATCTGTTCGGCAGTCATATCAAAATTCTCCGAAATTTATCAGAATATCGGATATCCCGCGTTGGTGTGAGCCTCGATGAGCTCGTCTACCATTGCAACGATCTCATCTGTGGAGAGGACCGCACCGGTGTGGGGATCCATCATGCACGCCTGGATAAGAGCCTCGCGGCTGCCTGTTGCAGCGGCCTCGATGGTGAGGAGCTGAGGATAGATGTTGGAGCTGTTCATAGCCGCAAGTTGAAGCGGGAGGGGACCTGCGTATGTAGGTGTGATACCGTTCTTGCGAACAAGGCAGGGTACCTCAACGCACGCCTCTGCGGGGAGGTTCGGGATCATGCCGCGGTTGATGACGTTGCCGCCGATGATGTACGGCTTGTCGGTGACCATAGCCTCCATGATGTAGGAAGCGTACTCCTTAGAGCGTGTGTGCTCTACCTTACCGCCTGCCATGATCTCGTCTCTCTGATGCTTCCATCCCTCGATCTGATCGCGGCAACGCTTCGGATACTCATCGTAGTTGGTGTTGAACTTCTTCATGAGGTCATCGCGGCCGGGCTTGAGGTAGAATGCGTTGTACTCGGAGTTGTGGATGCTGCTCTCGGTGCAGTAGTAGCCGAGCTTGTCGATGTAGTCGTAGCGAACCATGTCGCGATGGTAGTCGTTCTTGAGCGACTCCTTTGCGCGGCGGCGGATCTCGGGGTAGAGGTCGTTGCCGTCCTTATCGCGGATCTCGAGGAGCCATGCCATGTGGTTGATACCGGCAATGCGCTCGTATCTGCCCTCGATCTTGT
>CAYWTG010000077.1:0-7013 GCA_964461155.1 uncultured Ruminococcus sp. | reverse complement strand
GCTATCATCGAGCACTTCGCAGAGGAATATCCCGATCTCGAGGCTATCTATCCCGAGCTCATTTACAAGATTCAGAAGAAGATCGTTCGCCGTTGGCTCCTTGACGACAAGAAGCGCGTAGACGGTCGCCGCATGGATCAGATCAGACCTCTCGCAGCCGAGGTCGGACTCTTCAATAGAGTTCACGGAAGCGGACTCTTCACCAGAGGCCAGACTCAGGTCATGACGATCGCAACTCTCGGCACCATGTCCGAAGCTCAGATGCTCGACGGCATCACCGAGGACACCGAGAAGAGATATATGCACCACTACAACTTCCCCGGCTACTCCGTAGGTGAGGCTAAGTCATCGAGAAGCCCCGGAAGACGCGAGATCGGCCACGGCGCACTCGCCGAGAGATCTCTCATCCCCGTACTTCCCTCCGTTGAGGTGTTCCCCTATGCTATCCGCCTTGTTTCCGAGGTCATCAGCTCCAACGGTTCGACATCTCAGGGATCCGTTTGCGGTTCCACACTCGCTCTCATGGACGCGGGCGTGCCGATCAAGGCACCCGTCGCGGGTATCTCCTGCGGACTTATCACCGAGGGTGACCGCTTCATGACCATGATCGATATCCAGGGCCTTGAGGACTTCTACGGCGACATGGACTTCAAGGTAGCGGGTACTCATAAGGGTATCACATCCATCCAGATGGACCTCAAGATCGACGGACTTACTCCCGAGATCATCAAGGAGGCTCTCGAGGTAACTCACAAGGGTCGTGACTATATCATCGACGAGATCATCCTCAAGGCCATCCCGGCACCTCGCGCAGAGGTTTCCGAGTATGCGCCGAAGATGCTCACCATGAAGATCGACGTTGAGAAGATCAGCGAGGTCATCGGTAAGCAGGGTAAGGTCATCCAGGGTATCGTTGCCGATACAGGTGCGAAGATCGACATCGAGGACGACGGAACGATCTACATCGCATCTCCGAGCAAGGAGTCCATCGAAGCCGCTAAGGCCGCTATCGATGCTATCGTCTTCGAGCCGGTTCCGGGTGAGATCTACACAGGCCGCGTAACGCGAATCATCCCGATCGGCGCATTCGTTGAGTTTGCTCCGAAGAAGGAGGGTCTCGTTCACATCTCGAAGCTTGATAAGAAGCGCACCGAGAAGGTCGAGGATGTTTGCAATGTAGGCGACGAAATGAAGGTAAAGTTCCTTGGCTTTGACGAGAAGGGCCGCATGAACCTTTCCAGAAAAGACGCACTTTAATTTAAATATTTAACGGGGGGAGAGGCGCGAGCTATCCTCCCGTTTTTTCTCGTAAGATTTTCTTTCGCGAATAAGAAAGGAGCCGAAATGCAAAATAAGGATCCGCGTATAACAGTAAAACGAGCACGAACATCCGCGCCGAGCGAGCCCGTGAGCGAAAAAGAACTCCTCAAAAGAGCACCATCGCGCTTCAGAATACGTAAAAACGGCGGTGCGAATATCGCGATAGTTCTCGTGTCCGTGCTCCTCGTTGCGACGCTTGCGACGTCGGCCATCTATATAGCACAATTGCCCGCTCGTTACGCATCGGAGAAGCGCGACAGCATCGCGAGTGAGCTCGACGCAGTAAAGGATGCGGACGAGAGCGTGCAGTGCGAGCTTATTACGGTCGAATGTACCTCCGACGACATAAATCGAGGTGGGCTTATCCTCGTCAACTACGAAACGCCGTACGTTTTCCCCGAGGACGACTCGCTTGTGATGATGTCGCACGACAAGAGCGATTCTTATTCAGTCGCGTATAACGATTTTATGCTCGATGAGACTGCTCTTGACGCTTTCAATGATTTCGCCGCCGCGCTGGCCGCCGAGACCGGCGAAAAGTGCCTGCTTGTCAACAGCACCTATCGCTCTCTCGAGGATCAGCAGTCGACATACGACAGCTATCTTGCCTCAAACGGCGAGGACTACGTTAAGGAATACGTCGCGACACCGAGATACAGCGAGCATCATACCGGGCTTTCGCTCGATCTCACAATCCGCTACGCCGACGGCACGTACTGCCTCATGGCAGATTACGAGCACTACGACGACATCAACGCGCTCTGCGTCAACTACGGCTTTATTCACAGGTATCCGACCTCGAAAGAGCAGTATACCCACATAGCGCACGAGCCGTGGCATTACAGATATGTGGGAATACCGCATTCGTACGCCATCACCGAATCGGGGCTGTGCCTTGAAGAATATCTCCTGATGCTCCGCGATTATACCCTCGACGGAAGCCTCTACACGATCACATCGAACGGCGAGATCTCAGACAGCACACTTTCGTCACTGCCCGAAAACGGATATATCGTCTACTACGTTCCGTCCGCGGGAGACGTGACTGAGATATCCATCCCCAAAGACGCCGACAGCTACAGCATATCGGGCAACAACAGCGACGGATTTATAGTCACCTGTACGTTCGGCACACCGCAACTTCCGACTCCCGAGCACGTTATCTCATAAAAAGAATCAATTGTTCAACCAAACTTCCGTGCGGCTTCAAATAACTGTCACATTATGCAGGTATAATATAGTCACAGGATGAGAAATCATCCGAGTTTGTTTAAAAGGACAGCATGAATATGGAAAACAATGAATTCTTGAACTCCGCCGAAAACACAAACGGCGAGGCAGAAGTTAACAATAACGGTGCAGTGCGTAACGCGAACGATCAAAACACAAACGGCGCGCCGAGCGAGCACGTGATCTCTTATCGCACAGACGACGCGCGTGCGCAAAATATAGTCTCTCAGCGCGCGGAGGAGTCACGCATTAACGGAGCTTATCACATGAACGCCGAGCAACTCAGACAGGCGACGTCCGGCGTGACATACACCTCCGCCGACACCGCACCCGTCAAAAGGAAGAAAAAATCACACGCGGGACTCGTCGCATTCCTCGTTATCATCGGTATGCTTCTTTCTACCGGTTGCGGAATGCTCGGAGCTTATGTCGCAAACGAGTATCTCATTGATGATGCTGATGTTGCCTCGACCCCCGATACATCGCCCGTCGTGATCCACCGCGATACGACCGTCACAACATCGGCCGAGGGCGGCTCGCTCAGCTACTCCGACATCGAGGCTGCAGTGGGCGACAGCGTTGTTGCGATCTCCACGGAGTACATGAACCAGGGCTTCTGGGGCTACGTCACGCAGGGTGCGGGAAGCGGAGTCGTTATGAGTGCCGACGGATATATCATAACGAATAATCACGTTGTCGCAAGGAGCGACGACTCGGAGCTGTATGCCGACACGATCACAGTCCGCATGAAGAACGGCGACGAGTACTCGGCGGAGGTCATCGGCGGAAGCGCAGAGGCCGACATCGCGGTAATAAAGGCCGATATCCCCGAGGACACCGAGCTTGTTCCCGCTGTTTTCGGCGACAGCGACAAGCTTGCCGTCGGCGAGGAGGTTCTTGCGATCGGAAATCCGCTCGGAACACTCAGCGGCACGCTCACAAACGGTATAATCAGCGCACTTGCGCGTGAAGTCGAGGTCGAGGGAGTTTCTATGAATCTTCTTCAGACAAACACAGCCATCAATCCCGGAAACTCCGGCGGCGGACTTTTCAACATGGACGGTAAACTCATAGGTATCGTTAACGCGAAGTCCTCCGGCACCGAGATCGAGGGAATAGGCTTTGCGATTCCCGTAAATGACGCTCTCGAAACTGCCGAGAAGATCATTGAAAACGGCGGAAGCATAAAAGAACCCACCGTTATCGTGGGTATCACCACATATAATATCCAGACCGTTTCGGATGCTCGTCAGTTCAATGTCAACGCTCTCGGCGTGTATATCTACAGCGTCGAGAAGGGCTACAACGACGACGTGCTCAAATATAAAGACCGCATCATCGCCGTTGACGGCACGGAGATAACTTCGGGCTCTGATGTTTCCGACATCGTTAAGTCCCACAAGGCGGGCGACGTGATCGAATTTACGATCTACAGAGACGGAAAACTGATGAACGTCGACGTTAAGTGCTTTTCGTCGGAGGAGTCTCCCGAATAATTGATTTTAAGCTGATAAGAGGACAGCCGAACGGTTGCCCTCACAGCTGTTTTCGGATATTTTATAGAAGGAGCATATACAATGTACAAAATACTCATAGTCGATGATGAGCCGGCCATCCGTATGCTCATCGCAAAGTACGCACACTACGAGGGTCACGCCGTGATCCAAGGCTCGGACGGAATGGAAGCCGTGGCACTTTGCAGAAGCGAATCGCCAGATATCGCGGTCATCGATATAATGATGCCGGAGCTTGACGGTTTTTCGGCGTGTCGCGAGATCAGAAAGTTCTCCGACGTCCCGATAATCATGCTCTCGGCACGAGGCGAGGAGTATGACCGCATCAACGGTTTCGAGCTCGGTATCGACGATTACGTCGTTAAGCCGTTTTCGCCGAAAGAGCTCATGCTCAGAGTCGATGCGATCCTCAACAGATACGCAAAGGGTTGCGAGAGATTAAAGAGCGTCGGCCCAATAAAGCCGGAGATATACGAGTTCGGAGGCGTTCGTGCGGATGCGACCGCGCGTATCGTTACCGTTGACGGCGAGAGAGTGGACATGACCCCGAAAGAGTATGAGCTCCTCTTTTATATGCTCAGGAACAGAAACATCGCCCTTGCGCGCGAGCAGCTTATCAATCATGTGTGGGGATATGATTATTTCGGCGACGACAGAACGCTCGACACGCATATAAAGCTCCTGCGCCGCAGTCTCGGCAAGTACTCATCGTTTATCGTGACGCTCCGCGGCGTCGGATACAGATTCGACAGCGATGCACAGTACGAATGACTTAAAAAAGAGCGGAGGCACGGTGAACTCAAAAAAGCGCAAGGTGTCTGTGAGATTTATGATCTTTTCGGCGTTTGTGATTTTTTCGGTCATCGTGCTTGCGCTTTTGTGGCTGACGCAGACTGTATTTCTGGACGATTTCTACAGAAAAGTCCGCCTTTCGGAGATCGATAAATGCGCCGACAAGCTTGCCGCGGTGGAGACGGAAAACTACGAAGACACGGCCGAGGAGCTGAGCAGTAAATACAATATCTGCATTACGGTCTACAGGATCAAAAACGGACGCGGAACACCGATCGTCACCTCTCATGTGGACAGCGGATGCTTTATACATAATCTCATTTCCGAGGGCGTGCAAAACGACACTCTGCTCACGCGGCTTTATAACGGAGCAAAGGCGTCGAGGGACGACGGATATATGGAAAACGTATCGATACCCGGAGATCGCGAAGACTCTTCGTCCGTTGTCGGAGACATCCTTTATTCGCGGGTCGTGCCCGTCGGACGCTACGAGTATATGCTCCTCTTCAACACGGAGATATACCCGCTTGAGTCGACTGTGTCAAGTATGAAGATGATGCTTCTTTATATAAGCCTCGCACTTATCGCGATAGCCGCCGTTGCCTCGCTTTTCCTTGCCGATATGCTTACGTCTTCCGTACGTCGCATGAGCGCGGAGGCGGGTAAACTTGCACTCGGCGATTACAGTGCGAGATTTGACGGAGGCTCGGTCAGGGAGCTTTGCGAGCTCTCGGATGCGCTGAATCACGCGTCGGAGGAGCTGTCCGGGCTCGACCGACTGCAAAAGGATCTCATCGCGAACGTGTCCCACGACCTGCGCACGCCGCTCACGTTAATCTCCGGTTACAGCGAGGTCATGCGCGATATCCCCGGGGAGATGACGGCCGAAAATATGCAGCTGATAATCGACGAGAGCGCGAGACTTTCGGCTCTTGTAAACGATATGCTCGATATGTCGCGTTTTATCTCCGGAAGATACGCGTATGATATGAAAGAATTCGGCATCACCTCGGCAATACGCGAGACTGTCGAGAGATATTCAAAGATGTGTGAGCGTGACGGCTACCTGATCGACTTTGAATGTGACGGAGACGTCGAAGTGATCGGCGACCGCGCTTCGATACTCCGCGTGATATATAATCTTCTCACGAATGCGATACATTACACGGGAGACGACCGTCGCGTTGTGATCCGTCAGATCGTGTCGGAGGGCTTTTGCCGCGTCGAGATCACTGACAGCGGTGTGGGCATTTCCGAGGATGAATTGCCGCTCATTTGGGAGCGTTATTATCGCTCAAACGAGTTCCACAAGCGTTCCGTCGCGGGCTCGGGACTCGGTCTTTCGATCGTGAAGAACATCCTTGCAGCGCACAAAGCCAAGTTCGGAGTGAGAAGTCTCGTGGGTCACGGAAGCACATTTTGGTTTGAACTTCCGTTGTTGAAATATGAAAAACAGGAATAAAAACGGGAAAAACCGCGCAAAAACGCCGCTTTGAGGCTTTTATACATCGAAAGAATAAATATTAGTATTGTAAAAATTCCGATTTTGTGCTATTATATATAGACGAGCATAGCCGTGATTCAAAACCGGCATATCCGAAACATCGCGTCAAAGCGGCGCGGTGAAAATAACGGTCGACCGGCCGTATGAAAAAGGAACGGACATCTGTCCGATATAAATTTACCATGAGTACAATGTATATAATCAATGCTTGCATCGGAATA
This sequence comes from uncultured Ruminococcus sp., assembly GCA_964461155.1. Lineage (GTDB taxonomy): Bacteria > Bacillota > Clostridia > Oscillospirales > CAG-272 > RUG11130. The sequence goes on along the minus strand of CAYWTG010000077.1, from coordinate 432 downwards.
GTGTTCTTGCTTTGCTACGCATATCAGTTGTTCTACATCGGTGTTGCGCTTGTGAAGAAGAAAAAGCCTCATAAGAATGAGCCGACGCCTCACACCTTTGCGGTGATGATCTCGGCGCGAAATGAGGCGAGCGTCATCGGAGAGCTGATCGACAGCATCAAAAAGCAGGACTATCCCTCGGAGCTTGTGACTGTGTTCGTCGTCGCAGATAACTGCACCGACAAGACCGCGGAGATCTCCCGTGCAGCCGGTGCTGTCGTCTATGAGCGTCACGATACATCGAAAGTCGGAAAGGGCTACGCGCTCGAATTCCTCCTCGAACGCCTCCGCGAGGATTATCCCCGCGACGCTTTTGACGCGTATTTTGTCTTTGATGCCGACAACATACTCACTCCGAACTACATAACGGAGATGAACAAGACCTACAGCGAC